>JAHFEP010000101.1 GCA_023248415.1 Nitrospirota bacterium | reverse complement strand
AAAGGTTTGCAGAGCTTAAAAATAAAAATTCCCAGATACCTGACCTTACAATTGATGAACTTTTGTTACGGGCAAATAATCTTTATAAATACCCCCTATTTGACAAGGCAGTCACAGAATATCAAAGGCTGCTTGAGGCGCTTCCTGCAGGAAGGCATAACGAGATATTACAAAAACTTGGCATATCACTCTTTAAAACAGGAAAGACAGAAGATGCCATCCAAATTTTTAACAGGATAGTCAATCAGGCGCCGTCTAAAAATGCAGGCGCTGAGGCGCTCCTATGGCTTGGCAAATGCTATGCCCGTCTTGGCGATGATGATAATCTGCTGAATAGCTATCAGACTATTTTCAAAAGATACAGCGAAACCGAATGGATGGATGACGCCCTCTTTGCTGCAGCAGATTTTTATTCAAATAAAAATGATTTTAAAAAGGCAATCTCATATTATAAAAAACTTGCAGATGGTTTTCCCGAAGGCGCGCTTTCTGAGCAGGCATACTGGTATATCGGCTGGCTTAACTACAGGCTTGGTAATTACAAAGAGGCAGCAGTAAGTTTCAATGAATTTCTTTTCAGATATCCGCAGTCAGAATATATAAACAGGGTTCTGTACTGGAGGGGAAGGTCATTGGAAAAGCTCGGCAAGGCAAACAGCGCAGATGCCTTGTATCAGAAGGTCTGCAAGACCAGATACGGCTTTTATTGTTACAATGTAATATCAAGAAATGAAAATCTGTCAGACGCAAACCTTGCTGTTAATAATGATAGCGCGAATAACGGAAAGGCAGCACAGGCTAATAATGGAAATTATGCAATAGAGGCAGATGCGAATTTTATCAGGGCAAAGGAGCTGTCAATCCTTGGGATGAATCAGGATGCTGTTAATGAGCTGTATAAGCTCAGAGAGAGGGTTTCTTTAAACAAGGAAGGCCTCCTGCTGATTAATAAGATGCTTTATGAATTTGGCGAGTATCATATCAGCGTTAAGAGCATTATCCAGAATTTCTATGACAAGATTGAAAGGGGCGGCAATGATTTGCCAGAATATTTCTGGGGGCTTGCCTATCCTCAGGGATACTGGTCTATTGTGACTGAATATGGAGCAAGATACAATCTTGACCCTTACCTTGTTGCTTCTATTATGCGCGAGGAGAGCTGGTTTGACAGACAGGCGGTCTCCCGTTCAGGCGCAAGGGGTGTTATGCAGCTTATGCCGTTTACAGCGCGCTGGGTATCAAAACAATTGAAATATGCGTATAATGATGATGAAAACCTTTTTGATGCAGAGATTAATATTAATTTCGGCGCATGGTATCTTTCATACCTTAAAAAGAGGTTTAACGGAAATATAGTTCTGATGATTGCAAGCTATAATGCAGGCCCAGAGGCTGTTACAAAATGGGTTAACGGAAATAGCAACATGGATATAGACGAGTTTATAGAGGCTATCCCGTATAATGAAACGAGGGCTTATGCAAAGAGGGTATTAAGGAGCTATGCAGAATACCACCGCATCTATAACAACAGCGCAATCAGATGGGGTAAGGCTGTTGCAGCCAATGGCGGTTTGAATTGAGTTAAGGATATTTTTATGCGAAAGGAGACAGATGTGATAACAGAAAAGATAGGACAATTAGAAGACAGAATATTAAAGCTCATACAGTTTGTTAAAAAACTGAAAGATGAGAAGGCTAAACTTGAAAAAAGGATAGATATCCTTGAGGAAGACCTTACGAAAAAGATGGATGAGTTGTCATCACTTCAGAAACAGATGACACCGCTAAAACAGATTGAGGATGACTTTAATAAATTAAAGGAGGAAAGGGTTTTAGTTCGTTCAAAGGTAGAGAATATACTTTCAGAACTGGAGGCTATTGATTTAACAGGTGAGTAATATGATTAAAAAGGGCACAAGGGTTAATATCTACGGCCGTGAGTACAGCATAAAAGGCGATGCAAGCGATGAATATATAAGAGAGCTTGCAGATTATGTTGATGTAAAGATGCGGGAGGTTGCTGGAAACGGTTCATCAATGGATGCGGCAAGGGCAGCAATATTGGCAGCAGTAAATATTGCCCATGAGCTGCACAGGCTTAAGAAGGAACATAAGGAAAGGGATATGGCTATCTATAAGAAAACAGAGAATATTATTGATACAATTGAAGAGCAGTTTGAGGATATCAGATTCATAAAATAGTTTGATTTATATATTGTTGCAGATTTTTTACTTGCTTCACCATGTTCTGTGTGATAAAATAATAATACAAATAGGGTAAGAGGCAGCAGATGCCCCTGCGTTGTTGGTGATATGATGGAATTTTTTACCAACAAAATCGTTATTGGGAGCTTTGTCCTAGAGACGGTGTGCAGGCCCAGCATTGGCTGGGAAGCCTAATGTTTCTATCAAGGTACCCGCCCTGGTATAACCAGGTGAAAATATTCTGTCTACACGGCAAGAGCGGGGGCTAAAAGATTAATAATGCGGCAAGAGATTACCCGATGTTTAGTTGAGAAGCGGCTTATTGACAGCGAAATTAGCGAATAATCTTTATTAAAGAAGACCAGAATTTTAATGAAATAACTATGAGTGAAATAATAGATTTGAGTTTCAGGATATTATTTAGTTTAATAGATAAAATAGTAAAGACTATCTATTACCATAAAATCATTATTTCATTTAATATACAACGTAGTTAATTAAAAAGTGTATATTCAGTCGCCTGAACTGGTCTAAGTCAATAAGCCTTATCAATAAACATCCTTTCTAATCTCTTACCAAAAGAAGTTTTAATTATTACAACATTAAGAATCTACTGCGGCAGAGGTATAATCTAAATCATCTCAATAGTCCTATGACTTTGAAGATGTACCCCTCACCTTTATCATCTCCCCATAGGGGAGAGGGAAGGCATGCCCTGAGCATAGCCGAAGGGGTGAGGTGGAAAAATAAAGGAGGTGTTTAAAATTAATACTATAGTCACAATAATATTATTAGCTGCAGGCATTGGGATTGGTTTTGCAGCAGGTTTTATATTAAAAAAGATGCTGTCTGAAAGGGAATTAAAAGGCGCTGCTGAACGGGCGAAGAGGATAATTCAGGAGGCAGAAAAAGAGGCAGAGGTAAAGCGGAAAGAGGTAGCTATTGAGGCAAAGGATAAGCTCTATCAGGCAAGGATGGAATTCGATAAGGAGGCGAGAGAAAAGAGGAATGAGATTAACAATCTTGATAGAAGGCTCCTTCAGAGAGAGGATAATCTTGAGAAAAAAGTTGAACTGATTGACAAAAAAGAGAATGAGGTTAACAGAAAAGAACGTGATGTTGCTTCAAGAGAAAAGCTGGTTGTTCAAAAAGAGGATGAATACAATAAGGCATTTAGGGATATTAAACAGCAGTTGGAGAGGATTGCCGGAATGAGCGCTGAAGAGGCAAAGAAACAGCTTATGCTCCAGATGGAGAATGAGGCAAAATTTGAGATTTCCAAGCTGGTTAAGAGGATAGAGGATGAGGCAAAGGACACAGCAGAAAAGAAGGCAAAGAACATTATAAGCCTTGCAGTGCAGAGATATTCCAGCGACTATGTTGCAGAGGCAACGGTCTCTCTTGTGAATCTTCCCAATGACGAAATGAAGGGAAGGATAATCGGCAGGGAAGGTCGTAATATAAGGGCGATTGAGAGCGCCACAGGCGTTGACCTGATTATTGATGATACACCTGAAGCTGTTATACTTTCATCCTTTGACCCTGTGCGCCGCGAGATTGCAAGGATTACTTTGGAGAGGCTTATTGCAGATGGAAGAATACATCCGGGAAGAATAGAGGAGCTTGTGGATAAGGTGAAAAAGGAACTGGAAACCACAATGAAGGAAGAGGCAGAGAAGGCATTATTTGATGTTGGCATCCACGAAGTTCATCCAGAGATAATGAAGCTCCTTGGCAGGCTCCGTTTTAGGACAAGCTATGGACAGAACAACCTCCAGCATGCAAGAGAGGTGGCATTTATATGCGGTGTCATGGCTTCAGAGCTTGGCCTTGATGTTAAACTCGCAAAGAGGGCAGCGCTTCTGCATGATATTGGCAAGGCAGTTGACCATCAGGAGGAAGGAACCCATGCCTCATTAGGTGCAGAGCTTGCAAGAAAATACGGCGAAAGCCCCAAGATAGTTAATGCCATTGCAGCCCATCACGAGGAGACTCAGGCAACATCACCTGAGGCGGTATTAGTTGCAGCCTCTGACGCGCTTTCTGCTGCAAGGCCTGGCGTAAGAAAAGAGACCCTCCAGTCTTATGTAAAGAGGCTTGAGAAATTAGAAGGCATAGCCGCATCATTTAAAGGGGTTGAAAAGGCATATGCAGTGCAGGCTGGCAGGGAAATCAGGATAATTGTAAGACAGGATGTTGTGTCAGATGTAGAGTCTGCGCAGATATCCCGCGATGTTGCAAAAAAAGTGGAGCAGGAGCTTACATACCCCGGCCAGATTAAGGTTACTGTTATCAGGGAAAGCAGATATGTGGAGTTTGCAAAATAGAAAGGATAATTTGTGCGGCTTCTTTTTATTGGTGATATAATCGGAGAGGTTGGCAGGAGGTTTCTCTTTGATCAGCTTGCCAGCCTCTCTGACGAATACAGGGCTGATATGATCATTGCAAATTGCGAAAATGCTGCCGGCGGTTTTGGCATCACACCAAAGATAGCAGAGGAGATGCTGGAGAAGGGCATTCATGTCCTTACCTCAGGGAATCATATTTGGGACAAGAAGGAGATAATGGATTATCTCAGCAGGGAGCAAAGGCTGCTGCGGCCTGCAAATTATCCTGAAGGTGTGCCTGGATTTGGCTGGGTGGTTATTGGCAGCGGTGCGGATAAGATTGGCATACTGAATCTCTCAGGAAGGGTATTTATGAATACCCTTGACTGTCCTTTCCGAACAGCTAAGAGACTTATTCCTGAGATAAAGAAAGAAACAAAGACAATTATAGTAGATTTTCATGCAGAGGCAACATCAGAGAAGATTGCCATGGGCTGGCACCTTGACGGTGAGGTGGCTGCTGTCATCGGAACCCATACGCATGTTCAGACTGCAGATGAGCAGATTCTTCCAAACGGGACAGCATACATTACAGATGCTGGCATGACAGGGCCTATAAATTCTGTAATCGGGATAAAAAAAGAATCAGCAATTGAAAAATTCCTGCTCCAGATGCCGAAGAAATTTGATACGGCTAAAGGCCCGGCTGTACTCTCGGCTGTCTTCCTTGATATTGATGCTTCAACAGGCAGGGCAAATACAATAGAGAGGGTTTCAATAAAAGACAAAAAGGGTATTTAAATGCAAATGCCATTAGACCTTCCTGAAAGGCATGTCTTAACAGTAAGCCAACTCACCGGCCTCATAAAAACCAATCTTGAAGATGCCTTTTATGATATCTGGATGGAAGGAGAAATCTCAAACCTCCGTATACCTACATCAGGCCATATCTATCTTACACTAAAAGACGAGGCAAGCCAGATTAGGGCTATCATCTTTAAATCCTCTGCAAGGAATATAAAATTTGAATTAAAAGACGGTATACACATCATCTGCCACGGAAGGATAACTGTTTACAATTTGCGGGGAGAATATCAGATTGTAATTGACGCAGTAGAGCCGCAGGGCATAGGCGCATTACAGCTTGCCTTTGAGCAATTAAAAGAGAAACTTTTAAAAGAAGGGCTATTTGATACAAAGAGAAAAAGGCCGATTCCGCTGCTTCCACAAAAGATAGGAATTATAACCTCCCCAACAGGCGCTGCTGTCAGGGATATGCTGAATATTATCAATAGAAGGTTTGCCAATGTGCATATAATAATAAACCCTGTTCCAGTTCAGGGCGAGGGCGCAGGTCTTGAGATAGCAAAGGCAATTGCAGAGATGAATGAGTTTGAGGATATTGATGTTCTTATAGTCGGCAGGGGCGGCGGCTCGCTTGAGGATTTATGGGCATTCAATGAAGAGATTGTTGCAAGGGCAATATATAATTCAAGGATACCTGTAATCTCTGCAGTAGGCCATGAGATAGACTTTACAATCTCTGACTTTGTTGCTGATTTGCGGGCGCCGACCCCTTCTGCTGCTGCAGAGCTTGTTGTAAAGAACAAGCAAGACCTTCTTGATAATCTGAGCCACCTTTTTTTGAGGCTAAGAAATATAATAAAAGGCGCCATTGATACAAAAAGGGCATACCTCAGGGAATTAATCAGGGCGGTGAAAAATCCTGCTGCAAGGATAAGCGAGTATAGCCAGAGAATTGATGAGCTAAGCATGAGGCTGGCAAACAGCGTGAGGAGATATTTAGACGGCTTAAGAAAGATGGCGGATGCTGAGGCAGGAAAATTGAATGCCTTGAGTCCGCTTGCAATCTTAAGCAGGGGCTACAGCATTGCCATGAAACCGCCTTCTATGCAAATAATAAAGGATGCCAAAGATGTTCAAAAAGGCGATGAGATAAACATAAGGCTTCATAAGGGTGAAATAATTTGTGTGGTTTCAAGGGGTAAGTCTTAATTATCTAAGCTGATTCATTACCTCTCAAAAAGTCTATTTAATCTTGTAATATCAAGTCCTTTGTGATAACATTTCTGCATGTCAAAAAAGGAAGCAGAAAACATAAAGTTTGAAAATGCAGTTAAGAGGCTTGAGGAGATTGTAAATAAGCTTGAGGCAGGGGATCTGTCTTTAGATGATTCCATTAAGCTGTTTGAAGAGGGTGTAAGGCTTTATCAGGTCTGCATAAAGAGGCTTGATGAGGCAGAGAAAAAGGTGGAGATTTTACTAAAGGATAAGAATGGCAATAAAATACTTAAACCATTTCAGTTAGAGAACACAGAAGAGGTTTAATGGTAGCTTTGGATTTAAAGGAGTATTTAAAGGAAAAGAAGAAATTGGTTGATAAGTTTCTTGATAATTATCTTCCAAAGGCTGATGTTCATCCTAAGGTTCTTCATGAGGCTATCCGTTACAGCCTCTTTGCAGGCGGCAAGAGGATAAGGCCAATACTATGCATTGCCTCATGCGAGGCTGTTGGCGGAGACATTGATGCAGCGCTGCCTGCTGCATCTGCCATTGAACTTATACATACCTATTCGCTTATACACGATGACCTTCCTGCAATGGATAATGACGATTATCGCAGGGGAAGGCTGACAAATCATAAGATGTATGGCGAAGCAATCGCAATCCTTGCAGGCGATGCGCTTCTGACAATGGCATTTGATATGTTCTCTGACAAAGAATTAAACAGCAGGCTTGATTCAGATTCATTGCTTTCTATTATAAAGATAATTGCCTCTGCATCTGGAAGCACAGGCATGGTAGGGGGACAGGCAGCAGATATACAGGCGTCTGGCGAGGAGGTCAATCTCCCTGAGGTTGAGTATATACATATACATAAGACAGGCGCATTAATCAGGGCATCTGTTTGCACTGGCGCGATTGCAGGTGATGCATCAGATGATGAGCTTTCTGCGTTAACAAGATACGGCGAGTGCATCGGCCTTGCCTTTCAGATTGCTGATGATATTCTTGATATTGAGGGGAGCAGAGATGAAATTGGAAAGGATGTAGGGAGCGATATTGCAAAGGAGAAGGTGACCTTTCCCTCTCTTATCGGTGTCAGTGAATCAAAGAAACGGGCAAAGGAGCTTGTGGAGAAGGCGATTTCTTCAATCTCTGTTTTTGATGAAAAAGTAGAGCCATTGAGAGAGATTGCACGGTATATTGTTGAGAGGAAAAATTGAGGTTTAGAGCATTATGGGTCTTTTAGAAAAGATAAATTCTCCTGAGGATTTAAAAAAGATAGACAAAAACGACCTGCCTCGTCTTGCTGATGAAATCAGGGAGGCAATTATTGATGTAGTCTCTAAAAACGGCGGACATCTTGCGTCCAATCTTGGTTCAGTAGAGCTTTCCATTGCCATTCATTATATGTTTAATGCACCGCATGACCAGATTATATGGGATGTGGGGCATCAGGCATATGCGCATAAACTCTTAACAGGCAGGAGAGAGGCATTTCATACGCTCCGGCAGTTTAACGGCATAAGCGGCTTTCCAAGAAGGGAGGAGAGCAGATACGATGTTTTTAATGTCGGCCACAGCGGGACTTCCATTTCTGCTGCACTTGGAAAGGCTGTTGCCAGAGATTTTCTTGGTGAAAATTATAAGGTGATTGCAATAATAGGCGACGGCTCAATGACAGCAGGCCTTGCCTTTGAGGCATTGAATCAGGCAGGACATCTGAAAAAGGACATGATTGTTATCCTGAATGACAATGAGATGTCCATATCTAAAAATGTCGGCGCCTTATCTGCATATCTGAACCGCATTATGACAGGCCAGTTTTATACAAGGGTAAAAAAGGAGACAGAGCATATCTTAAAAAATATTCCGAAGATTGGCGAGTCCATGTTAAAGGCAGCAAAGGTGGCAGAGGAATCTGTAAAGGGCCTTATTGCGCCAGGGATACTTTTTGAGGAGATGGGCTTTAATTATGTCGGTCCTATTGACGGCCACCGCATTGAACATCTGATAAATACCTTTGAAAATATCAAGAGGCTTTCAGAACCGATATTGATACATGTTGTTACTAAAAAGGGGAAGGGTTATAAATTTGCGGAAGAAGACCCTGCATTTTTCCACGGTCCGCCGCCATTTTATAAAGAGACAGGCGAGGTAAGAAAAGAGGGTCTGATTCCAAGTTACACCAGGATATTCGGCGATACAATAATAAAGATAGCAAGGGAAAATGAGAAGGTGATTGCAATCTCTGCTGCAATGCCTGAAGGCACAGGTCTTGACAGGTTTGCAAAAGAGTTTCCGGATAGATTCTACGATGTTGGAATTGCAGAGCAGCACGGTGTTACCTTTGCAGCAGGACTTGCAACAGAGGGTTTTAAACCAGTTGTGGCAATATACTCTACATTCCTGCAGCGCGGCTATGACCAGATTGTTCATGATGTATGCCTTCAGAATCTTCCTGTTGTTTTTGCAATGGACAGGGCAGGGATTGTTGGAGAGGATGGCCCAACACATCACGGCGCCTTTGATATTGCCTATCTAAGGCACATACCAAATATGGTGATAATGGCTCCAAAGGATGAGAATGAGCTTCAGCACATGCTGTATACAGCAGTAAACTATAATAGACCTATCGCAATCCGTTATTCAAGGGGAGAAGGCGTAGGTGTCTCTCTGGATAGGGATTTAAGAAGGGTTGAGATAGGAAAGGGAGAGATTATTGTTGAAGGTGATGATATAGCAATCCTTGCAATAGGCAATACAGTATATCCTGCCTTAGATGCAGCAGCAAGGCTCAGGGAGGAAGGCATCTCTGCTGCTGTTGTGAATGCACGTTTTGCAAAGCCCCTTGATAAGGATTTAATCATGGATATAGCAGGCAGAGTAAAAGGGATTGTAACTGTAGAAGATAATTCATTGCATGGCGGTTTTGGCAGCGCTGTGATAGAGCTCCTTTCAGATGAGGATATAAAGATAAAGGTAAAAAGGATCGGCCTTCCTGATAAATATATTGAACACGGTGCGCAGAAGATTTTAAGGCAGAAGTACGGCCTTGACAGCGAAGGGATTTATAGCGCTGTAAAAGAGATTTTTGCAGGCGTGTATGATAGTTCCAATGTGCCGCAGAGG
>JAHFEP010000005.1 GCA_023248415.1 Nitrospirota bacterium | reverse complement strand
ATTGATGTTGTAGATCTCAGGCGCAAATTCCCGATTCTGAAGATACACCATCGTTCTGAGAACCGTAATTACATGATAACCATACACAGGAAAGAAAAGAAAAAAGGCAGGCCTATTGCACTTATTGCAATAAAAGGGAGCCCAACAGAGGTCCTGTCAATGTGCAGGTGGCAGATGGTGAATGGCAAAAAGATGCCTATTAAAGATGATGATAGCCTTGCCATAGAGATTGAGAACGAACGTATGGCAGGCAATGCCCTGCGCGTGCTTGGAGCTGCCTATGCATCCATAAATGCGGAAGGGGAAATACAGGATTTTCTAAATCCGCAATCCGCAGTTAGCAGTCATCAATTGGTTTGGCTCGGCCTTATTGGTATGGCAGACCCCATAAGAAAGGGTGTAAAGGAGCTGATTGGCGTATTTCATAAGGCAGGAATAGATACTGCAATGATAACAGGCGACCAGAGCCCGACAGCTTATGCCATAGGCAGGGAGCTCAATTTGAGCAAGGGTGAGCAGCTTGAGATACTTGATTCAACACATATCACAAACATTGAGCCAGATGTTATGAGCGCCCTGTGCAATAAGGTTGATGTCTTTGCCCGTGTCAGCCCTGCAAACAAGCTGCACATAGTTCAGGCGCTTCAAAAAAATGGAAAGGTTGTTGCAATGACAGGCGACGGGATAAATGACGGACCTGCACTCAAGGCGGCTGATATAGGAATTGCCATGGGCCACACAGGCACAGATGTTGCCCGTGAAGTAGCAGATGTTGTTTTAGAGGATGACAACCTTGAGACAATGATTATTGCCATCAGCCAGGGAAGGACTATTTACAGCAATATCAGAAAGTCTGTGCATTTTCTCCTCTCCACAAATTTAAGCGAGATAATGGTAATGTTTTCTGCAATCACAGGCGGACTTGGCCAGCCTCTTAATGCCATGCAGTTGCTCTGGATTAATCTCATCTCTGATATAGCGCCCGGGCTTGCATTAGCGCTTGAACCTCCTGAGCCTGATGTAATGAATCAGACGCCAAGAAACCCGGATGACCCTATTATTAAGACATCAGATTTTAAAAGGATCGCCTTTGAGTCAGCAGCGCTGTCTGTCGGCGCATTATCTGCTTATGGCTATGGAATAGCCAGATACGGCGCAGGCCAGAGAACAGGGACATTGGCATTCATGAGCCTAAGCATTGGACAGCTTCTTCATGCTATAAGCTGCCGTTCAGAGAAACACAATATATTTGAAAGGGAGAAATTACCGCCGAACAGGTATCTCAATATAGCCATTGGAGGTTCACTTGGCCTTCAATTAATGACTATGGCAATTCCAGGACTCAGAAATCTTTTGGGAATCACACCAATAAATATGCTTGATGGCATTGTTGTAGGAGGCAGTGCACTTTTGCCTTTCTTGGTGAATGAGGGGACAAAACAGAAAAGCAGCGTGTAGATGGAGGATTTATAATGAAAGAAGACTTCATGTTCACATCAGAATCAGTAACAGAGGGTCATCCAGACAAGCTTTGCGACCAGATAAGCGATGCTATAGTAGACCATTTTTTGCAGCAAGACCCATGCTCAAGGGTAATTTCAGAGTGCGCAGTCTCTACATCAATAGTCTTTGTAGCAGCAAGGTTCGCATCCAGTGCAGTTGTTGATTTTCCGCATGTGGCAAGGCAGGTTATCAATCAGATAGGTTATGAACAGCACGCCTTTAATGGCAAGACCTGCAGCATTATAACAAGCCTAAAGGAATTGCCAGATGAAGAGTATTGCTGTTTTGATGAAAAAAGCCTGTCAGAAGAGGAGATAGAGGCATTTCCAGTGAAGAATCAGGTTACACTCTTTGGATTTGCCTGCAACCAGACCTCAGCGCTTATGCCCATTCCTATTTGGCTTGCCCACAGGCTTGCAAGGAAACTTACTGCGGTGAGATTGCAAAAAATACTGCCCTATATTGCCCCTGATGGCAAGACACAGGTGGGTGTGGAATATAGAAAACGCAAACCCTATAGGATACACAGCATAACAGTAATTGCGAGCCAGAACAGGCCTCTGGCAGCAGGCGGCCCTGATTTAAAAAAAATACGGGATGATATTATGGAGATGGTAATTAAACCTGTGTTTCAGGATGAAGATATCAAGCCTGATGCAGAAACAAGGATATTCATAAATCCAGACGGCCCGTTTATAGCAGGCGGCCCGTCAGTGCACTCTGGACTTACAGGCAGGAAGAATGCTATTGATACTTATGGAGAATATTCAAGGCACAGCGGTTCTGCATTGAGCGGCAAGGACCCCATGCGCATAGACAGGATTGGCGCCTATGCAGCCCGCTACGCGGCAAAGAATGTGGTTGCAGCAGGTCTTGCAGATGAATGTGAGGTTCAGCTCAGTTATTCCATAGGTCTTTCAAGGCCTGTGAGCATCCAGATTGAGACCTTTGGCACAGGCAGGATTTCTGATAAAAAGATTGCAGGTCTTATTGAAAGGAATTTTGATTTCCGCCTTGCTGGAATAATAAGGCAGTTTAATTTAAAATATCTCCCTTCTGTTGTTAAAGGTGGTTTTTATAGGAAACTTGCTGCCTACGGGCATGTTGGAAGGATGGACATTGGCCTTCCATGGGAGCTGACAGATAAAGCTGAAATGTTAAGGCAAGCGTAGGGGATAGGATAATAATGAATAAATTGGAAGAAATGCAATTAAACAACATAAAAGGGAAAAAATTTGTATGGATAAACATTGATAATCCAACACCGGTCATGCTGAATTCTCTTTTGGAGTTATATCCATTTCATAGCCTGGATGTGGAAGACTGCATCTCAAAGATTCAATTGTCAAAGATAGATGAATATAAGGATTATCTCTTTATAGTCCTCCATTTCCCGCGATATCTGAAGGAAAAAAGGTTTTCCATACCATCGCAGGTAGGCATATTTTTAGGCAGGGATTTTATTATTACCGTTCACTCTGGGGAATTAAAGCCAATAAACAGGATTTTTCAGAGATGTAATGAAGATGACGATACCCTTGAAGAATATATGGGAGATTCACCAACATTTCTGCTCTATCAGATTATCTATGCCCTCATTGAAAACATAATGATTATGCTCAGCAAGGTAATCTCTGAGATAGAGGAAATAGAAGACAAGGTCTTTGATGAAAAGGTGGATGCTGTCAGAGAAGTTACAGAACTGAGGCATAATATAGCAAACATGAGAAGGGTAAATTTCTCATTAAAGGATGTTATTCATGACCTTGAGAAAAGGATTCAGAAATTTTCAAATGACGACATAGGTGTTTACTTTGGCGACCTTGGCGACTATATTGACAAGGTATGGGCAACCCTTCAGGAATGCAGGGAGACCATAGAGATTTATAAGGATACGGATTTTATAATCAGTTCGGACAGGACCAATAAAATCCTCGCTGTTTTGACAATCATGTTCACTTTTTCTATTCCAGTAACAGTTATAGGAGCGCTGTATGGCATGAATGTAAATGTGCCAGGTGGTGAAAATAACCCATGGACATTCTTGGGTGCTTATACCACCTTCTGGTTCATCCTTATTCTATCAGTAGCGCCTGTGTTTTTTATGTATATAGTGTTTAAACGATTACAGTGGCTTTAACAAATAATAATTAAAATTCTTTGCGTAAATTTAACCTTGCTTAAATAATCATGCAATAGACATATGTTAATTTTACAGATGTTAATCTTATTAAAAATGAATGATACAGAATAATCTTAGCCTTTTAAAAAGGAGGTGAAAAGATAATTATGAAACTTCAAGAAATCAAGGCCATTGCTAAAAATAAAGGTATCAAAGTAGTTAATATGAAAAAAGAAAACCTCATCAGAATCATTCAAAAGGCTGAAGGTAATTCCGATTGCTTTGGAACAGCAAAAGTGAATGAATGCCTCCAGACAAGATGTCTTTGGAGGGAGGATTGTTTGACATCAGCTTGCTGCGGATAGCTGGCCGCATTCACGCAATTATGTATGGCTCATTTTGACAATTCTCTGAGGGGTATGAGATGAGAAAATATATGGCTGAACTCATTGGCACCTTTGCGCTCGTTTTTACAGGTACCGGAGCAATCATTATCAATGATGTTTCCGGCGGAGTCATTACCCATGTGGGCATAGCATTAACCTTCGGTCTTGTGGTAATGGCAGTGATTTACGCCATTGGCGATATTTCAGGGGCTCATTTAAACCCTGCTGTGTCATTTGGTTTCTGGGTCTCACGCCGCTTTTCTGGCCGCAGTGTATTGTACTATATTATCAGCCAGTGCTCTGGGGCATTGTTAGCAAGCCTGAGCTTACGATTACTCTTTATGGAACACCCAACTTTAGGCGCTACCTTACCAGCAGGTCCAGTTGCTCAATCCTTTGTCATGGAGATTATACTTACAGGTTTTCTTATGTTTGTAATACTAAATGTTTCCTCAGGCGCAAAAGAAAATGGCCTCATGGCAGGTATTGCAGTCGGAGCGGTTGTTGGGCTTGAGGCATTGTTCGCCGGCCCGATTTCCGGCGCCTCAATGAATCCTGCCCGTTCCCTTGCCCCAGCCCTGATTACCGAAAATCTTAAAGATCTGTGGCTTTATATAATTGCTCCTTTGACAGGTTCGTATTTAGCAGTGTTCGGCTGTAAAATTGTTCGTGATAAAGAATGTTGCTCTGAAACCAAGAGTGAAGGTATTTAAGTAAAGAGAATTAAAATTCATTAATTCCATTGAGAGTTTTATGAATACTGCTTTATATGAAGACGAAAGGGAAGAAGAGTCCCACTTCAACACAATTGAGGTGCTGGCAAGGGATTTTGGATGTCCAGTGGAGGAGATTGAGCAGCTCTATGAAACAGAGCTGAAGAGGCTGAAAAGAAATGCGAGGATTAAGGATTTTCTTGCTGTTCTTGTAACTAAAAGGCTGAAAGAGATATACAGCAGATAGATTCAGTGCAATTTCATCATTAGGTTGATAGCGCTCTTGCTTTCAAGCCATCTTTGAAATAACTTTTTGCATATCTTTTCTGAAGCAAGCGGCCTGTCCAACTGGCTGATATTTACCCTGAGTTGATTTAATATGGAAGGTTGTTTCATAAGTAATGCAGCCTTTTCTGCTATATCTTTTTTATCCTTTGCCAATAATGCAACGTTGTTCTTAATAAGAAAATTTACATTATAAGTTTCCTGGCCAGGGGTTGGTTTATATAAAAGCATTGGAAGTCCTTTTAAGAGCGCCTCTGAAACAGTTAAACCACCTGCCTTTCCTATCATCAGATCAGAGATAGTCATTATTTCAGCCATGACCTGCGGGATTACAAAGTCAAAAGGTTTTATATTGTGAAAGATTTTTGTAAGCTTTTTAATTCTGTGGAAGAGTCTCTTGTTTCTGCCGCAGACAACAATCAATTGGGCAGGCATACTGGCAAGCTCTCTGCAGAGGTCGGCCATCCAGTCCATTCCCAGACCTCCGGATGTTAGCAGAATGGTAAAACTGTCTGCAATGCCATACCTTGCCCTCATCTTATCCCTATTTAATCTTATTTGAAAGGAATGGTTAACAGGGATACCGCTGACTTCAATGCGCTCTGTGGATACCCCATGTGCAACAAGCCCGTCTTTTACCTTATCCGCAGCAGCAAAATAGAGGTCAGTGGAAGGGTGAATCCATGAGCTATGAACACCGAAGTCTGTTATTACTGTTACTGAGAAATAGTCCAGCTCCTTTTTAAACTCTGAGGCTGCCTGTCCGCAGAGCGGGTAGAGGGAGATGACGATGTCAGGTTGAAAAGAGCTGAGAAACCTTTTTGCCTTAGCCATGCCTATAAGATAGAATGTCTGCAATACTTTGGCATTGGAGAAGGAGTTGGTTATATTAAAAAAGGTTTCCCACCCTTTTGGCCAGTGCTGGATAAGCCTTTGATAAAGTCTGGCAGCAAAGCATGACAATTTTGGCGTAAAGGCTTCAAAATAGTCTACAACCCGGACTTCTATGTAATCTTTGTAGTTCTCTTTGAGATATTCTCCAATTGCATCAGAGGCGCTGCGGTGGCCTTCGCCGAAAGGAGCGGTAAGGATAATGATCTTAACCATTGTTATTTGCTTAAAACCCTTTGTTCATAATTTATGGACTCCTGATTATATTGCAGTATGGTGCTGTAAGCAGCATTAATATCTATCTTTCTTGTTTCAACAAAGGATCGCGCTTTTTTGCCTATGTTTGATATTTTATCATTATCTTTAAGAAAATAAACCATGGCATCGGCTAAACGTCCTTTGTCATTTGCCCTGACAACTATACCTGTTTCTCCGTCTATCATTAATTCCTTTGGGCCTCCTTCGTCAGATACAATTACCGGAAGCCCTGATGCCTGCGCCTCAAGCACAACATTTCCAAAGGTGTCTGTGTTGCTTGGAAAGACAAAAACATCTGATGAAGCATATATGGTGTGGAGTTCATCACCTGTAAGGAAACCTGTAAATATCACAGGGTATTTTAGCAGCCTGTTTTCAAGCTCTTTTTTGTAAGGGCCGTCTCCTGATATGATAAGATGGCAGTGAAACCCTGCATCCACAATCTCAATAAAGGCATCTGAAAGGGTTTCTAAATTCTTTTCTTTTGATACCCTTCCTACATAGAGAAATTTGGCGCCGCTATTCAGTCCATATTTTTTCCAGATATTCATGTCTCTTTTTGCTGGTGAAAATAGCTCTGTATCAACCCATCTTGGAAGGGGTTTTGCCTTTTCTGAAGGGAGTCCCTTTTCTATGAGCTGCCTTCGTGTGCTCGCTGACGGCACCATGACCTCTGCCATCTGATTATAAAACCATATCATATAATTCCATGCCACGTCCTCCAGAAAGACATCATTCGTAAGACATCTGACATATTGGGGGATATCAGTATGATAGGTGCCTGATATTGGTATTTCCATAAGCTTTGCTATGAAAAGGCCGAGGAGGCCAAGGGTGCCGGGTGTGCTTACATGTATCCTTGTAAATCCTTCCTTTTCAAAATAGTCAATTACATCAAGAATCGGAGGAAAGTGTAATCTGAGGTCAGGATATTCGGGCAGAGCAAAATCGCCAAGGGCTTTAAAGTTCATTATATTATTCGTAAAGGATGTGGTTTCATTGGTAGAGGTGATAACAACAAGCTCAATGCCCTGCATCTTTGCCGTTTCAATCAGCCGTTTTATGGTAATGGCAACACCATTAATCTCGTGAATAGTATCAGTGAAGAGTGCAATCTTCTGGGGCCTCTCATATCTGCCCATCAATAAGAACCTGTCTTCAAGTTCTTTAATCAGCGCCTTGCTCCTGTGCTGGTTATGAAAGGAGATATAATAAGGTGAAACAAGGAGATGGACAAGGCCAATGGTGCTTAATGACTGGAATAGGTCAGTAAAATTCATACTTGAAAACATCTTTATCAGACGGCTGGTGTATATATATACCAGCCTGTTGGCAAGGTAGCTTGTAACTGCAAATATCTTTCTATTTTTACTTTCGGAGTTGATGCTTTCAAGGAAGTTTCTGTCATTAAGCAGCTTTTTTGCCTCTATATCAAGCGCCTCTTCAAAGGTTTTACCGTATCTGTCATGGAGTTCAGGGATATTCTTTTTGATGAAGAGCTTTGCCCTTTTAAATAGCGAAGAGTTATTGTGGTCTGAATCAAAAAACCTGTTAAGGATGGCCTTTATAAAGGGCATGGAATTAATCTGCCTTGGATTAAACCGTTCAGAATAGAACCTGTAGGCTATTCCATAGATGCTGTGTGCAAGGGTTAAGGTATCACCATCGTCACCTTCTATCCATGTCTCCTGCATTCTTATTGAACACAAAAAGTCCTTTAAGGTCTTACCATTTGGAGCAACAGTATGTGCCCTGCCAATAAAGAAACCACTGTGGTCATCTGAGCCTCCGACAACAGCCTTTTTATAGGGTATGAAACCATGAGGCGCTATATTGTGCTTATTTGCAAGGAATTTTAGCTTCTCCTGCGTCAAAGATGACAGTATATCCTTAATGAGCTTATTATACCTGTCAGCCCTTGCCCCATTCTTAGCCTCAAAGGCATCAAACAGCAATATCATCTTTTCTATATGGTCAGCGGTTAGCCTTGAATTCATGTCGTATACAGGGTGTGCAATAAAGTGGACAATATTATTATTCTGTAAATATGCGACAAGCTCGTATATGTTTTTTCTTAAATTATTTATTTCTTTAAATATCGCCTCTGTTATATCAAGTGCAACCACATGAACCTTGCAGCCGTCTTCTGGAAAATAGGTTGTTACTTCAACGCTTATAAAGGCATTAGGAAGGTGCGCTATCTCAAGCACACCGTTTATGGTGTTGTGGTCTGTTATTGTTATATAATCCATCCCCATCTTTTTTGCGGTTTCATAAATAAACAGGGGGGATGTATAGCTCTCAGGGCAGTTAAATTTCCTGAGCGCCCATATAGAGGGTTTGTTTGAATATCTTGAGTGTATGTGGAGGTCTGCCCTGTAAAGTTTTGTCATGGCTTATTTTTAACATTCTAAGATTACATGTAGATTAATAAAATGTTATTTTTTGGTTAATAACATGGTTCTTTTTTTTACTGAAAATTAACATTAACAAAATACCCTCTTAATATTTGTAGGCTATGTTTAATAAAATTTATTATTTAAAAGGAGGGTATATGATTACAAAAACTCAACCAATGATTGATGAGTTAAAGTCAAATCTGGTATTAAAAAGGGCAGAGACTGCAAAGGAGATTGAGGATGCGATGAGATTGAGATTTGAGGTCTTTAATCTTGAGATGAACGAGGGCCTTCAGTCATCATATTTCACAGGGCTTGATATGGATGAGTACGACGATTTTTGCGACCATATTATTGTAGTTGATGCAGCAAGGGATGCGGTTATAGGCACATACAGACTTTTACTCGGTTCTCGCGCTGACAAGGGGATAGGGTTTTATTCAGAGACAGAGTTTGATATGTCTTCTTTTAAAAGGCTTGAAGGCGAAAGGCTTGAACTCGGAAGGGCATGTGTTCACAAGGACTACAGGGGATCTGTTGTGCTTAATATGATGTGGAGCGGCATTGCCAGTTATATAGAGCAATTTAACATCAAGTACATCTTTGGCTGCGGCAGTATCCACACAGTAAACCCGATTATTATAAGCGGTATATACGGCTATTTAAAGAAATCCTATCTGTCTGAAGAAAGGTTCAGGGTGATTCCCCTAAAAGCCGTGCCTGGCTTTAATCCTGACGTTGACACTATTGCAGAAAATTGTCTGCTGTATATGCCCCCGCTTCTTACGGCATATATAAGGCTCGGCGCACGGATATGCGGGGAGCCTGCCTTTGATGGGCAATTCGGCGTCTCTGATGTTCTGGTAATGCTTGATAAAGAAAAGGTCATGAGCCGTTACAAAAAGCGGTATCTTGACAGCCTTGTATAATCTTATTTTCAAGCTGTATAAGGTTCTTCTCTTCCTTATAGTGAATATCTTTTTTCTCTTATCAGGCATAGCCATAAAGGCTTTATCTTTTTTCAAAGAAGAGAAGATGGCAGGGATAACGGCTCTCCTCGCAATGCTATGGGCGCAGACGTGCTACAGCATACTGGGGATACGTGTAACACTCTCCGGCAATTATCAGGGATTTAAGCTCGGCTTTATTGTATGCAATCACATCAGCTATCTTGATATCCTTATAATTGGAGGCATAAGGCCATCGGTCTTTGTTTCCAAGTCAGAGGTTAAAAAATGGCCTTTATTGGGCTGGCTTGCAATTCTTGCAAATACAATATTTATAGACCGACAGTCAAAAAGAGGAGCCTTTGAAGCCTTAATCAAAATGGAGGAAAGGCTCAATGGCAATGTTAATATTATTGTGTTTCCAGAAGGAACAACAACAGACGGCTCAGAAGTAAAAAGGTTTAAAAGCTCACTATTTGACCTGCCAGCAAGGGTTAATATACCTGTCATACCTGTCAGCTTAAAGTATACACGGATTAATGGAAAGCAGATAGAACCTTCTGAAATGGATGCTATAGCATGGCATGGTAATATGCGTCTTATTCCGCATCTGTGGAATCTTCTGGGGTTTAGAAATATAGAGGTCAATCTGCATTTTAATCCTATAATTAATGGTGTGTCTGATACAGTAAGCATATCAGAAAAAAGGAAGGTTCTTTCCCAAAGCGCATACAAAAGTGTTATTAACGGATTAATTAATCCCCCACCCTGAGCTCTTTAAAGTCAGGGTGAGGGTTGGGGAGGATATAAGGTGAAGGCACCTTATACAAGGATAGCTATGAATGACAGGGCAGAGCTTTCAAGGGCGCTGTCAATAAATGTGCCGAAGAGCGTTTTTACAACTGCATGGCCTATATTTGTGGCTGCCTGATGTATATACTCGTCATTTGTTATAGCCTTTGAAATATCAATGTAACCTCTCTCTTTCAAAATGTTTATGATTTCCATAGAGCTTATTATATTTTTGTCATAATTTATCACAATGCTCCCTGTAACTATATTAACAGATATTGAATCTATACCGTCAGTAAATCTCAGCGCCCTCTGGGCATCTTCAGCCATATCCTGATTTCTTTTGATTAGTGGAGTCTTAATCCTTAATCTTCCCGGGATATCATGGATATAATAGCTCATTTTGCCTCCTTTATTATTGATTTGCTGAATGTTCTGCATTTAGGATATACAGAACATCTGAACCTTAATATATTATCTTCTTTTCTGTAAAGGTGCATTCTTTTGCCGCACACAGGACAGTGCGGTTTATGTTGAATCTCTATTTTTTCGCCAAAGGTAAACTGTCTGGCACACATAAGACATAGATACCTTTGCCTTCCTGTCCATGCCTTTCCATACTTGTATACCGCATCGGAATCGCATGAGGGGCATCTGATCTCAGATAATTTTTCTGCAGCGCTTGTTTTCATATTACTATTAAAACAATTAGCTATTAAATATGCATAAAGGTATTGTTAAATATTTGTTAAATTATATTATGATTATCCCCGCATTATTCTATTAATACAGTTTCACCTGCCCGAACTTTATTACCGGGGCTAACCCTGATTTTCATGCTTTCAATGTATGGCACTACAATGTCAACCTGAGAGCCGATCCTTATCATTCCAAAGATAGACCCCTTCTGGATGCTTTGACCCTCTTTAACATAGCTGTCTATTCCATTCACACTTCCGCCTGCAATCTGTATTACATAACATGTAAGCGGCATGCCCTTATAATAACCGTCAATCTTTGTTACAGTTCTCTCATTTTTGATAATATGCAGGCTGTTTTTATAGTGTGGGATTAGATTCAGGATTGTTCTTAAATACATTGAACCCATGTTAACATTCTCTTTTTGAGCAGGATGATGGACTATGGATTTGACATCCCCTGATATGGGTGCGCGGTTGTAATGGACATCAAAGGGGCTCATAAATATGCCTATCAGCGCCCTGCGGGATTTTAGGTCTTCATAGACTATATCATTGATGCTTGCGCTTATGCCCTCTTTGATAACAATTATTTTTTCGTAAGGCTCAACAGTCTTTACATAAACAACTGTCCCGTCTGCAGGGCTGATAATGGCTTCTCTATAAGGTGTTGTTCGGGGAGGGTTGCGAAAGAACCATATATATCTCCAATATAAGAAGCCGAGGAGTGTTAAGATAATAATTAGACTAAATACTATCAAAAATCTTGTCATTTTTGTTTTTCAATACCCTCACGACCGCAACACCAGAGTCAAAAGGAAAATCTACTACCTCAAAAAGGCCTTGCTGTATCTTTAATAATTCCAACCATTGTTTAACACCGCAATGCCTTACCATCTCACGGATATAAAGATTGGTGTCATGCAGAAAGATGTATGTATTTTTGTGAGAAAATCTAAGGGTATTAGCAAAATCGTATTTGATCCCCTCGTAGGTATGTTCACCGTCTATAAATGCAATATCTATTTTTGGCAGCTTTAAGATTTTATATGAAGGGAAAAACTGATTGTTTCTTAATTTATAATGTTTTACAATATTATTTACACCAAATTGTTTGAAATGGCTGTTCACTTTTTCAGAATCTGACCACTGATTGATACCGCCTACTGTCTTAAAAGGCCCGTCCTCTACCAGAGAATAAGAAGGGTCAACGAATGTTAATCTTCCTATTCCATTGTCTTTCAGCCCAAGCGCAAGGCAGACAACGCTAAAGCCATAGCCAGAGCCGATGACTAATATATGTTTTGGTCTTATTGCCCTTACAAGGGCATAATAGACAAAGCCGAATCCTAAATTGAGATTTTTTGTCTTTTGATTATGGCCCAGCGGCTTTGCATCAACAAGTATCTTTTGCAGCAGACTTTCTGTGAGGCTGAAATTTTCAGCACACTGAACATTCTCTAACATTGTTTTTATCTCAGTTCCTTTCTTAAGATTTTTGCCAGAAATATCGGGCAATTATCATAATCTTCATTATGGCAGTAGTTTGCCCTACCGTTTTTATTTGTCGTAAATAATGAGATAGAAGCCATACAGATGCCGCTTTCTATACCGCAATAGGGACACATTGCTTCAAACACTGCATAATTAGTTTTCATACTGTCTAAAGTAATATTCATGTTTTACCTCCTTTTTCTTTTCTATTTTCTTATTGGATATTGTTGTCCAGATAATAAGCTACCTTCCTTTTTAATTCATAAATATTGCCCTTGCTGATATATCCCCTTGCGCCATATTCTGATACAGTCTTCCTCAGACTGTCTTCGTCATTGGATGAGTAAAATACAATAGGTATATTTTTGGTGCCTGAATTAGAAAGAAGCAAGCTGGAAAGCCCTGTGCCTGAAAGGGCAGGCATATTGATATCAAGCAGTATAAGGTCAGGCTGAAGCCTTCTTACAAAGTTTGTGACCCCAAGCCACCAGCTATATGTAAATACCTCATATCCCTCGTTAGTAAGGACTTCCTGAGTTGCAATAAGATGCCTTTCGTCATCGTCTACAACTAAAATCTTTTTTTTAACCTTTTCCATAAGATTCCTCATGCTCTGTTAACACAATGGTTTTTATATCATGCAATGATATAGCCTCTGCGCTGGTTTTAGCATTGGTCTTGTCTGATTGATTTATTGGCAGTTGAACAGTAAATGTGGTACCCACACCGAATTTGCTTGAAATACGAATACTTCCACCTAACAGCTTTACGATATTTTCAGCGATTGTTAGTCCGAGCCCTGTTCCTTCATTTTTTTTGCTTTTTGTATAATCCAATTGACTGAAAGGCTGGAAAAGTTTATTGAGGTCTATTTCTTTTATTCCTGTTCCTGTATCGCTTACTGAAATGCTAAGATTATTGCCTTCAGCAGCGAGCGATAAAACAATTTTACCTTTTTCAGTAAACTTTGCTGCATTACTTGTAAGATTTGTCAATATTTGTTTGACCTTAACAGGGTCTGAGTCAATGAATATAGGCCCGTCATGGGCAATTACCTCTACATCAACAGATTTATTACCAATGAGTATACGGGTGGTTTCTCCTACCTCACGAAGCATGGTTACAATATCAAAATTTTCATTTAGAACCTCTGTCTTTCCAGCCTCAATCTTGGATAGATCAAGTATATTATTTATTAGCGCCCTCAAATTAGTTGCACCAGACATCAGCAATGACAGATGCCTTTTCAATCCCTCTATATCATTTCTTTCACTGTCAAGGTTCAATAGTTCAGCCACAACTGTTATGACATTTACAGGAGATCTGAGGTCATGGGTAACATTCGCAACAAACTGGGATTTCATCAGTTCTGCTTTTTTAAGCTCATTTACCTTTGCGCTTATCATCTCTTTCTGAATGATGATGTTTGCGAGGGAATTGCTCTGCTGTATTATCATCTGCTTTACAGAGACCAGTCCCTTATAACAGTCGTTGTCATCTACAATTATAATATCGTCATAGGCATCCTGTGCCTGCCTTTCAAGAGCCTTATCAATGGCAACATCAAGCCTTTCATCTTTATGGATTATAAGCGGCTCTGTATCTGTTAGCGCAATTATTGGCTTCTTCCCGTATAGTTCAAATCCATATCTTTTAAATAACTTGAAAAGGAGTTTATGCCTTGTTACAAGCCCTATCGGCTCTCTTCCTTCAACCAGCGCAACAGCATCTAAATGCGCTGATTTTAAAAATCTGTCTGCAACAATATTAGCTTCAGTATACGGCGGCATGCATTCATTAGATATAATCAGTTTTCCAATAGTGACAGCGTTATCTTGTTCCATTTGAACCTCCCTAATTTTACTACCAAAAGATTACACAATATATATTGCGCAGGTATTAGACGATTGTTAAATTCATGTTAAATTTTAATTTGTTAAAAGGCAGCTAAGATGCGGCTCTTTGGTTTTAAAAGGCAAAAGGTGTGGATAAAGATTTAACACAGAATTTAAACAGGCGTAATTAACAATACATCAGCGGTCTTTATAATTTAAGCCGTAAGATTAAAACAGGAAAGGGGGTGAAGGGATAAGTAAAAAAATGGCTGCAGGTAAAGGATTTTATTTTAAAAGGAGGATAAAAATAATGAAAAACAAAAGGATAGTATATGCAATTTTATGGCTTTTGATTGGTGTTTCAGCAATTATCATAATTTCAAAAGAGTCTGCTATATTTGCTGATGAATCATTATTTGTGACTCATGGCGCTGCAGCAGGCGATGTAACATCTCATAGCGCAGTAATCTGGTCCCGCTCAAACAAAGAGGCTATCATGCATGTTGCTGTATCCAGAAATCAGGCCAGCTATGGCTCTGTTCATAAGAAAGTCCGTGTTTCCGCGGAGCATGACTTTACTGGCAAGATAAAGATTGATAATCTGAACCCTGACACTTTATATTACTACCGTGTATGGTTCAGCAGCAATGAGCG
Source organism: Nitrospirota bacterium (assembly GCA_023248415.1). GTDB lineage: Bacteria > Nitrospirota > CAKKRA01 > 9FT-COMBO-42-15 > 9FT-COMBO-42-15 > 9FT-COMBO-42-15. The sequence goes on along the minus strand of JAHFEP010000005.1, from coordinate 16,458 downwards.
CTCATATGCAGATGCCCAAAAATCTGCATCTGGCACATTCCGAACAGCGCCTTCTAAGGATAGCGCAAAGCCTGTTAAATTTGCATGGGGCGGCGACTTAGCAGGCCAAAATGTTTGTAGAGATAGTGTAGATGGTTTCCCCATTTTTATGACTATTGAAGCAATGAATCCTGATTTTTTTATTGGTCTTGGCGACATGATTTATGCCGACGGCACATGCAATGAGATTGGCCGCTATGGAAATCGTCAAATTGACGGTGAATTTATTCAATCTTTTGATATGTTCAATTTCTGGTCGCATTGGAAGTATAACCGTGAGGACAGTCATTATAAAGATTTGCTAAGTAAGGTTCCATATTTTGCCATATGGGATGACCACGAGGTAGTAAATGATTTCGGGCCATTGCATGATACCCGGAATACTCTTCCGTATGTAGCCGGGGAGCATCTATTACCTTTTGGCCTTGCTGCATTTTTAGATTACAACCCTGTTGATGAGAATCCTGAAACACCTAACAGGCTTTATCGCAATATACAATGGGGCAGGCATGTTGAATTATTTATACTTGATACGAGACAGTACAGAGATGCAAATTTTGAAATTGATGACCCTACGAAACCCAAGACTATGCTGGGTCGTGAACAGCTTATTTGGTTAAAGGATAAACTAAAAAAATCAAGCGCAACATGGAAGGTGATAGTTTCAAGCGTTCCCATGTCTATACCTACCGGCTCTGCTGAAGGCGGCAGGGACGGCTGGGCAAACTTTGACCAGAATACAGGATTTGAGTATGAATTATTAGATATTCTGAGGTTTATGAAAAAGCAGGGCATATATAATACAATCTGGCTCACAACAGATGTCCACTTTGCTGCTGTCTTTCGCTATACGCCATTTATAGATGATTCAAGCTTTCAGGTCTATGAATTTGTAACCGGTCCACTTAATTCAGGGCTCTTCCCGAATTTTAACTATGATACTACAACCCTCGGCACAGAAAGACTATTTTTATACGGACCTGACGGAGGCGGTGCAGGACTGAATTATGAGCAGGCAAAACTGTTTATGAATTTTGGTCTTGTTGAGGTGGATGAAAAAGGCAATCTTACTGTCTCTATAAGCAATATATATGGAGATATTAAGCACAAGACAACTCTATTACCTCGTGGTTAAAGAAAATGCTAACAGATAAAGATTTAACACAGAGTTTAAGCAGGGTTAATTGGCAATACATAGACAATGCTTATTATTTAAAACAAAAGAAATGGAAAGGGGGGATGAGATGGTTAAAGAGGGATAGGATAATAAGTAATAGGATGCAGGGATTTATTAGTTTAACAAGTTTAAAATTTGAAAGGAGAATGTAATATGAATAAGCAATCAGGTTATATCAAGACAATAATATTTTTAGTTTTTATGCTAATCGTGGGTATTCCGGTGATTTCTTCGTCAGAAGAGCGTGAGCACAGGCGCGGAGGTGTTGTGGATGACCTTGGGTTTAAGCCTGTTTCCGAGTCAAACCTCTGTGACCAGCCAATGCTCCGTTTGAAACTGCCAAAGGGCTTTAAGGCAGAGGCTATTATAGATACCACAAGGCCAGAGCAGGCAAATTTTGCAACACAGGCTGACATGAATGTAATGGATTCATCTGAGAGATACCTCTTTCAGACACATGAGATATTTGATGCAGCGCTTGCGGCAACTGTTTCATCTGTAACCCGTTTTGACCTTCATACAGGGGCCTATGATATAGTTGCAACAGGGCTTGTTGCTACCGATGGACTAAAGGCAACACCATGGGGCACTTTGCTTGTTGGCGAGGAACACTCAAACGGCGGTGTATGGGAGATACTAAATCCCTATGCAACTGATGTAAAGGTGCGTCGTGATGCATTAGGCGCCTTTGCCCATGAGGGTATTGTAGTCTTGAATAATGGTATAGTCTATGTTGCTGATGAGGATAGGACAGGCGCTATATATAAATTTATCCCAAACAGCTATGGTGATTTAAGCAGCGGCAGCCTTTATGCCTTAAAGGTCAAGGCAGGTGATGTTGGTATTGGTGAATGGGTATTGATTACTGACCCAAATAATGCAAGGGTAGAGGCAAAGGCAAAAGGCGCAACAGGCTATTACAGGCCAGAGGATATGGAGCTTGGCCCTGATAATCTGATTTATATTGCTGTTACAGGCAGCGCTGGTGATAAGAATTACGGAAGGATTATGAGGCTTGATGACAATGGCGCAAAGCCTGTTATTCAGGTCTTTGCGAATGGATATTATAATGATGGTAAATATGAATTTACCATGCCTGATAATCTTGTATTTGATAAGAATGGAAATCTTTATATTACCGAAGACCCTTCAGGTTCATTTGTTACATCAACGAACCGTGCTGATGATGTCTGGGTTGCCCTTCCTGATAAGGATGGCGATGGCATGAGCGATGGTCTTTATAGATTCCTCAGCATAGAATCCTGCGGCGCAGAGCCTTCTGGCATTATCTTTGACTCAACAGGAAAAAAACTTTATCTAAATATACTTTCAGGCGAGCCCTTTGAGCGTAATGCTACTTATGTCATAACAGGATTTCATAATTAGTCTCTTCTTCCTTATTTTTCCTCCCCACTCGGGCATTCCATCTTTTATTAATAAGGTGGGATGCCTTTTTTTTAATTCAGCGGAATCTCTCTTATTGACAACACCTCCTTAAAATCATATAATTTAAAGTAATGCAAGGTAATTTTTTGTATTTTAGTGTCTCTGGAGGTAAAGAATGGTAAAGGAGATTATGACGGCAAAGCAGGTTGCAGAGTATCTGCAGATGGATGAGCGCACGGTTTATAAGCTTGCAAGGAGCAGGATGGTTCCTTCAATGAAGGTGCTCGGGCAGTGGAGGTTTAAAAGAGGGCTTATTGATGAGTGGATTGAAAAGGAATGCAGGAAGAATAATAAGAAGAAGTAGATGTAAGCTGAAGAAAGGATAAAAGGATGCGGAAGTTGTGGATTGAATCTGAACAGGATTTTAAGCTGCAGGATTATATCTCTAAGGCGCTGCAAATTAACCCTCTGATAACGCAGATTTTAATCAACAGGGGTGTAAGAACAATAGAAGGTGTGAAGGATTTTTTAACAGCGTCACTTGACGAGCTTTATAGCCCGTTTCTGCTTCCAGATATGAAGGAGGCAGTGGAGAGGATAGGGCTGGCAATAAAATCAGGTGAAAGGATATTAATTTACGGCGACTATGATGTTGATGGTGTTACTGCCACTGCGCTTTTATATCTTTTTTTTAAAGAGATAGGCTATGAGGTTTCATATTATATACCGAACAGGTTGAAAGACGGATATGGCCTTAAAGAGGATGCAATATGCAGGATAAAGGAGCAGGGGGTGGATTTAATAATAACTGCTGACTGCGGCACAACATCGCACTCTGCAGTAAAGAAGGCGAGGGATTTGGGGATTGATATTATTATTACAGACCATCATGAGCCGCCGCAGATTCTGCCAGAGGCGTATGCAATGATTAATCCGAACAGGATTGGCTCTGCATATCCATTTAACGGCCTTGCAGGCGTTGGTGTTGCACTGAAACTGGCGCAGGGGATTTTATTAGAAGGGGTCAAGGGGTCAAGGGATCAAGGGGTCGGGAGTTTGGCCTCGCTCGACCCAATGTTGTATAAATACCTTGACCTTGTAGCGCTCGGCACTGTTGCGGATGTTTCGTTGCTGACTGGCGAAAACCGTAAGCTGGTTAAGGAGGGGCTTAAGCTATTATCAAAGGCTGAGAGAAAGGGCATTTCTGCATTAAAACTTGTTTCTAATCTTGATGGAAGCGATATCACTGTCGGCACAATCGGCTTTACCTTAGCGCCGAGGATAAACGCAGCAGGAAGGCTTGATGAGGCCAATATCGGCGTTATGCTGCTTACAACAGCATCAGAAGATGAGGCTATGAAATACGCAAAGATTCTGGATGGAAAAAATAGAGAGAGGCAGATTATAGAGGATAAGATACTAAATGAGGCAATGAAAAGGATTGACAGCGATATTGATATTAAGCATGCAAAAGCTATTGTCCTGTCATCAGATAAATGGCATCAGGGCGTAATCGGCATAATAGCCTCTAAGATTGTTGACAGATATTACAGGCCGACTATCCTGATTTCTGTTAATGAAAATGGGATTGGCAAGGGGTCTGCACGGAGCATTCCTAACTTTCATTTGTATCAGGGACTTTCTGAATGTCAGTCTTATTTAGAGGCCTTTGGCGGCCATAAATATGCGGCAGGCCTGACAATTAAAAAGGAGAATATAGATTCCTTTTCTGAAAAGATTAATGATGTAGTGGCATCCAATCTGAAAGATGAGGATTTTATCCCAAGGCTTTATATTGACGCAGAATTGGATGTTAAGGAGCTTAATTTTAACCTTCTAAAAGAGATAGAGCGTCTGGAGCCTTTTGGTGTTGGGAATCCTGAACCTGTATTTGCTATATCTGATGCTGAAGTTCTTTATCCTAAGATTGTAGGGAGCAATCATCTTAAATTTAGGCTGCGTCAGGGGAATGCAGGCGCAGATGCTATTGGTTTTAATATGGGCGGGTTTGTTGACAGGCTTAACGATGAAAAGGTGGATGTTGCAGTTACTCCAAAGCTGAATGAATGGCAGGGGACATTAGCCGTTCAGATGAAGATTAAGGATATAAAATTTCCGGGTAATTAAATCTTATGAAGACAATAGATAACATAATTAAAAGTATATTATCTTACAATACTAAGGCTGATGTGGAGCCTGTTAGAAAGGCATACGCATTTGCTGAAAAGGCCCATGCAGGACAGGTGCGCCATTCAGGCGAGCCCTACCTGTCTCATCCAATGGAGGTTGCAGATATTCTAACACGGCTTAAGCTTGATGTTCCTTCCATTGTTGCAGGCATTCTGCATGATACTGTAGAGGACTCATCAGTAAATCTGGAAGAGATAGGCAAACAATTTGGCGAGACTGTTGCGCTATTGGTTGACGGTGTTACAAATATAGGCAAGATTGTCTTTAAGACTAAAGAGGAAAGGCAGGCAGAGAATTTCAGGAAGATGGTCCTTTCCATGTCAAAGGATATAAGGGTTATCCTTATTAAACTTGCTGACAGGCTTCACAATATGAGGACACTGCAGCACCATACAACTGCAAGACAGCAGTGGATTGCACAGGAGACCATTGATATTTATGCGCCCCTTGCAAACAGGCTTGGCATTGGATGGATTAAGGCAGAATTAGAGGATTTATGCCTGAGATATTTAAAACCTGAGATATATTTTGAATTATCTGATAAGGTGGCAAAGCGCAGGGATGAGAGGGATAAGTATATAAATGAAGTTATTGGAATAGTAAGAAAGAGCCTTGCCGAATATGGATTTAAGGCCGATGTGCAGGGAAGGTCCAAGCATTTTTACAGCGTATATCAAAAGATGCAGAGGGAAGGGATTACCTTTGACGAGGTTTACGACCTTACTGCAATAAGGGTTATTACAGATACAAAATTCAACTGCTACGGCATACTCGGAATGGTTCACTCGCTCTGGACGCCTGTCCCTGGCAAGTTTAAGGATTACATTGGCGTTCCAAAGTCAAATATGTATCAATCGCTGCATACAACTGTTATATGCCAGAACGGTGAAAGGGTAGAATTTCAGATAAGGACAGAGGAGATGCACAAGGTTGCTGAAGAAGGCATTGCTTCGCACTGGAAGTATAAAGAGAAGGGTTATATTGATGAGAAGGATGAGAGTATATTTAGCTGGCTGAGGCAGCTTGTGGAATGGCAGAAGGATGTGAAGGACAGCAAGGAGTTTATGGACACATTAAAGGTGGATATGTTTTCTGATGTTGTCTATATCTTCACTCCAAAAGGGGATATCAGAGAGCTTCCAAAGGGTTCCACCCCCATTGATTTTGCCTACAGCATCCATTCAGATGTAGGAAACCATTGTGTTGGCGCTAAGATTAACGGAAAGATTGTTCCTTTAAAACACCAGTTAAGAAGCGGCGATACTGTTGATGTAATGACTGACTCAAAGCATGTTCCGAATAAGGACTGGCTGAAGATTGTAAAGACGCCGAGGGCAAAGAACAGGATAAAGCAGTGGATTAAGATAGAAGAGAGGCGGAGGAGTTTTGACATAGGCAAGAACATATTTGAAAGGGAGTTGAAGAGAAACAGCCTTAACCCGAATGAGTTGCAAAAGCATCCCAAATTTGCAGAGGTTTTAAAACACCATCATGTCAGCAACGTTGATGATTTAATCGTTGCTATTGGTTACGGCAAGGTATCAGTTCGTCAGGTAGTAAATGTCTTTGCCCCGGAGAAAATTATACCTGAAAAAGAGGTTGTTAAAAAACAGCCTAAAGCTGCAAAGATTGGCGTCAGGATAAAGGATATAGACGATATACTTGTCCATTTTGCAAAATGCTGCAATCCTGTGCCAGGGGATAAGATAACTGGTTTTATCACAAGGGGGAGGGGGCTTACAATCCATACTACTGACTGCCCGAATATTGACGAGCTTAATTACAATAAGGACAGGATAATTGAGGTTGAGTGGGACACGACAGAGAAGAAGGTTCATCCTGTGGAGATATCTGTGCTTACTTTGGATAAGCCGGGGCTTCTGGCAAATGTATCATCTGCAATAACAACATCAGATGCAAATATCACACATGCAGAGGCTATTACAAGAGAGGATAAGAAGGCTGTACTAAATTTTATAGTAGATATAAATAACCTTGAACACCTGAAATCAGTGCTGGAAAAGGTTCAAAGGGTGGAAGGCGTATTACAGGCAAAGAGGGTGAGGAAGGGGTAAAGAAGAAGGAGAACCTATGTTTCTGTTTATACGGTGGCTCTGGGTTGTTTTTACACATCGGCTTCGCGAGCCTTACTTACCTTTATTTTTCCTGAGAAATTCAATCCTAAATTTGGACGACGAAAACCCAAAATAGATAAGAAAATATTTTATCATCGTCAGCCAAAGCCAGCATGGGTTACAAAGGAAATCATTCGCCTCAAGGCATTAATGCAAGAAGCAGGCTGTAGGAAGATCGCGCACACATTTAACCGCAAATTTGCACAGAGTAAACAGATAACTTGATGTCATCCCTAAATTAGATAGTAAAAATTGGCTGTCCGTAGAAAACCTGTGTCCACGGGATAAAGCTGACTGAAAATATTACAAGGACATTTAAAAAATAATACAAAATACAGTTTCAGGAGAAAAAAAATATGGCAGAGAGGTAAAATAATGCCAGATTACTTAAAAAAATAGCTCAAACAACGCAGGAAAGACCTTGCGGACAGACGGACAGGACACAAGAAGATTTTATATCATAATAATTATTCAATTCTTTTCATCTATTGCAAACCCGCATCTGTGCAAAAGGCATTGGCAGGAGGCATTGTGAATCATACGTATGATTATAAAAAAAGGGGACATTAAACTGTCCCCTTTTGGCTGGTGCCTATAACTGACTATGTCTGAATTGCTGGTTCTGCTTTTCTCTTTAGCGCTGGAAGTTTGATAAAGATTTCAATAAGCCCCCTGATGCCAATGGAATTAATTATATTATACATCATTGCCAAGTAAGCCAATATCATCAGGCTTCCAAAGAATGCAGCAACAATCATTTCTGTCTTAAAGGTTGCATCAGCAGGGTATATTGTCCTCCTTAACATTCCGTCCATTCCTGCAAAACCCATTGCTACTGCCATACCGATTCCACCTATCAGGTGCGCCCAGAAATGGAAATTTGTCAGGGCATTGCTCTTTAGTTTTACATCATTTGTCAGCATCGGGAAGAGTGTATAAAGCGCTGCATATAAGGTCATGCCAAGCCCGACAAGAAGCTGCATGTGTGCATGGGCGCCGATTACCCATTGGGTATTGTGCAGGATTCTGTTCATCCCCAGATCTGCCTGTATAATGCCTGCTGGAACGCCGAGTGAGAATCCCAAGATTCCACCGAGAAGAAATTTCAACTGCGGCGTCATCTTTAACGGACGAGCCTGCCACAATGTTGTTAATGTAATAAAGACAGCAATACCCATAGTAACAAGCTCAAAGGCTGTTACCATTTCGCCTGAGACAATCTTCATTAGATTGGGTTGTCCCTGGTCAGATAAAAGATGATGTCCCCAGACATTCCATGAGACAACAAGTTCAACAAGCAGTGCTGCCCTTGCAATATTCTGCATGAAAAGTTTTTTACCTGAGATGAGTGTGGCCAGCAGATACCAAGTCCCTGCTACATAGATTAAAACCAATCCATCTGCAATGAGGTCAAGTCCCCACCAGTAGATGTTTTTATAGATTAATGCATCAAACCATGAGGCTGATTGCGGTGTTCCCATTAAAGAATAGGCGGCATGGTATAAGAATATAACAGATATTCCGCCAAGGACAAGGGCGTCTAAAATTGTATCAACACTGCCTCTAAAGATTGCAACAATAGGCAGCGGCATGATAGGCTCTTTTTCAGTGCCTTTTCTTGTTATCTTGCGATAGAGATTGATAAACCCGTCAATCCCGAGCGCTGACATCAGCATTGGCCACATTGGCTCTTTTTCATCCCTTTTGTGGAAGATTGTTGCAAAAAGATTATAGCAGAAGATGAAAATTCCTGCCATGATAGTTATATTGCCAATGGCAAAGGTTCCCAATGCATAGGGTGAAAATTCCTTTGAAACAGGCAGGGGCCAATAATTAGTATAAAGCGCTGCATAGCGGAACAGAAAACCGCTCAGCCAGACAATTAGAACACCGACTGACATTAATATCCATGTCAGCTCAGCAAGCCTCTGGCTGTAAATGGTTTTTTTTGTTAAAGTGGGCACAAGAAAATAGAATGCGCCAAAGACAAGCATAAAACTGCTTCCAAAGATGCCAACCATTGGATGTGCGCCCATAATGGCAAAGTAGTGGTCAGGGTCCATCAAATCAAAATTGATTTGGTGCACCCGCATTAGCATGCCTTCCAGGATGGTTACACCGTAAAAAAGCAGGGATACAACTGCAAAGCGCAGCGCTACCCGTTGTAAAGGTGTTAAATTTGATACTTGTAACATTTTTCCTCCAATCAATTAGTTTTGCTTTGTGTTTTATTTTCTAAAATCAATTGAGCCAATGCCGGTCCTGAGGCAACAACCACTGCATTTTTAACTAAAAGGTTTCCGCCTTTTGGCCCTGAATATTCTGTGGAACGGATAGAGTAAGTGCCTGACTTATCAAATTTCCAGACGAGATTATTCGTGCTTCCCGGGACTACCTGCATCTGGAATACTAATGAACCGTTGTCCCTGAAAAGCCCGAATCCATAGGTATAATCCTTGGAATCAAGGTTAAAGCGCACGGTTTGCCCATCTTCAATAACAAGGGTTTTTTCAGGCAGGGTAAATTTGTAGTCAGCAATCGAGATATTGAATTCCTTGTCAGCCTTAATCTTATCCCTGTTCAAATCCCATTTAACCCATGGGATTTTGTTAAATGTGAGGATGTGAATACCCACGCCAACAAAAATAAGAAGACCCATCCATCCATAAAATAACTTGCCATGATATGCGGTTAATTCAAATTTCTTTTTTGCTGGTTTTGTAATGCTGATGGCGTATCTTGCAATTAGGGAGACAACTATGGCAATATAAACTAAAAAAACCACCTTTAACAGACCCAAGACATGACTTGACTCAATCATTTTCCCTTCCCTCCATATATATATTGTTAGACTTGAAAATCCTTCCCATATAGAATATATACAAAAATGGTGCCAAAGAGAAAAAAGCATACAATTTTGTTGTTGGAGAAATATAATTGTTTAATATATATGTCATTTTTAAATTTATAAAATATTCAATTTTGTAAGACATGGAATTATTGTTCTTTATCTATACATACATTTTTGTATATAATTCTTCAGTTTTGTAAGTAAATGTAGTGAATGAGATTGAACCTGCTTCCATTGACAAAGGCGGTTGTGTCGGATAAAATACAAATAATTAATCAAAGAGGGTTTATTATGCCAAAAGGGCTTCAAAAATACCTCAGGCTTCAGGCAATGCCGACACCTTTCTGTCCTGGGTGTGGGCATGGAATGCTAATGACTGCAATACTCCATGCTATTGATGAGGCTGGGCTTGATATTAATAATATGGTCTTTGTCTCTGGAATAGGCTGTGCAGGCTGGATACCGAGCCCGCATTTTAATGCAGATACACTCCACACAACACACGGCAGGCCAATAGCCTTTGCAACAGGGGTTAAACTCGCCAACCCAGAATTAAAGGTTGTTGTAATATCAGGCGACGGCGATTTGGCATCAATAGGCGGCAACCACCTTATCCATGCTGCAAGAAGGGATATGCCAATAACAGTTATCTGTGCAAATAACAGCATCTACGGCATGACAGGGGGACAGGCATCATCCACAACACCAATTGATGCAATCAGCAAGACCACGCCTTCTGGCAATATAGAAAGGCCATTTGATTTATGCAGGTTAGTTGGGGCATCAGGCGCTGGCTATGTTGCAAGATATTCTGTTGTGCCATTAAAGCCATTGATTAAATCTATAATTACTGCCCTCAATCATAATGGTTTTTCTTTTATTGATGTCCTCTCACCGTGCCCAACATACTTTGGAAGGATGAATAAAATGAAAAGGCCAGTAGATATGTTTGATGATTTGAAAAAGAGGTGCAAAAAAATAAAAAAAGGCGAGAAGTCAGAGGAAGGTGTGATACCGATTGGAGTATTTGTTGAATAAAATCCCCCCTTTTCTAAAGGGGGGAATGGGGGGATTAGAAATCCGAATTGCCGGCATCGGTGGCCAGGGCATAATTCAGACCGGCTCTATACTTGCCCTTGCCGGCATGTATGATGGCAAGAATGTCAGCCAGTCTTCTACATACGGCCCTGAGTCCAGAGGCACTGCAAGCAAAACAGATGTGATATTTTCTGATTCGGATATTGACTATCCATATATTGAAAAGGCAGATATATTGATTGTAATGGCACAAAAGGCATACGAGCTTTATCAAAGGGATTTAAAAGAGGCAGGTAAATTATTCTATGACCCAGAGAAGGTTAAGATTGAAAAGGCAGATAATAATTCCTTTGCCATCCCTGCATCAGGCCTTGCTGCAAAGGAGTTGAATAATCCCTTAATGGGGGGTATAATCATGTTATCCTTTGTTATTAAAAAAACAGGGATTATTTCTTTTGATTCTTTTAAAAAGGCAATAAAAGAAAGCGTGATAGAGGAGTATGTTTCTGTTAATATGAAGGCAGTGGAGATAGGGATGACATTAGTTAAATAGAAGTCATTGCGAGGGACTTTAGTCCCGAAGCAATCTACATCGTAGAGATTGCTTCGCTTCGCTCGCAATGACGATACTCAAAAGAAGGATTAATTATGCCCAAAAAAGAAATCAAAAAACTCCCAGGCCCGAAGGCAAAGGCGATAATTGAGAAGGACAAGAAATATGTCTCGCCATCTTATACCCGCGGCTATCCGCTTGTTGCTTTAAAGGGAAAGGGCGCGGTAATTGAAGACCCTGATGGAAACAGGTTTCTTGATTTTACATCCGGCATTGCTGTCTGCTCAACAGGCCACTGCCATCCAAAGATTGTTAAGGCAATAACAGAACAGGCAAATAAGCTTATACACATGTCAGGCACAGATTTTTATTATCCTGTTCAGGTGGAGCTTGCAGAGAGGCTTGTTAAATTATCTCCTGGGAATAAACCGAGAAAGGTCTTTTTTGGCAACTCAGGCGCAGAGGCAATAGAGGCTGCATTCAAGCTTGCAAGATTCCATTCCAAAAGGCAGATGGTAATTGCCTTTTATGGCGCATTTCACGGCAGGACAATGGGCGCCTTATCCTTAACTGCGAGCAAATCCATTCAGCGCAAATACTACTCGCCTCTGGTTCCCGGCGTTATTCATGTTCCTTATGCATACTGCTACAGATGCCCCTATAATCTTATCTATGGTGAATGTGATATTGAATGCGTAAGCTGGATTGAGGAGGTTATATTCAGAAGGAGCATACCAGCAGAAGAGGTTGCAGCCATATTTGTAGAGCCGATTCAGGGAGAGGGAGGCTATATTGTTCCGCCGCCAGAATTTCATACAAGACTTTTCAGGATTGCACAGTCTTACGGCATCCTTTATGTTGCAGACGAGGTTCAGACAGGCATAGGCAGGACAGGAAAGATGTTTGCAATGGAGCATTTTGATATTGTGCCTGATATAATATGCCTTGCAAAAGGGATTGCATCCGGCATGCCGATTTCTGCAATGATTGCCTATTCAGATATAATGGACTGGGTTCCGGGCTCGCATGCAAGCACATTCGGCGGCAACCCTGTTGCCTGCGCAGCAAGCCTTGCAACACTTGATTTGGTGGAAAAGAGCCTAATGAACAATGCCAGTGTTGTCGGCAGTTATCTGATTTCCGAATTGAAAAAGATGCAGAGACAATACGAAATTATCGGCGATGTAAGGGGCAAAGGCTTAATGATAGGCGTTGAGCTTGTGAAAGACAGGGAGAAAAAAACTATGGCAATTAAGGAGAGGGATTTTTTTGTTAAAAAGGCATTTGAAAAGGGGCTTCTCTTGCTCGGCTGCGGCTCTAATTCCATCCGCCTTGCGCCGCCATTGATAATTACAAAAAAGGATGCAGATACAGCGCTGACAATAATGGATAAGGTCTTAAAACTGATATGAATAGATTAATCTATTTAGATAACAATGCAACAACACAGGTGCATCCAGAGGTAGTGGAGATTATGGACTACTGCCTTACAGAGTGCTTTGGAAATCCGTCAACAGTCTATTCCTTTGGCAGAAAGGCAAAAAGATTAATGGATGAATCAAGGGAAAAGATTGCAAAGATGATAGATGCCTCTAAAGATGAGATAGTATTTACAAGCGGAGGCACAGAGGCAGACAACCTTGCCATATTCGGCATTGCAAAGGCAAACAAGGATAAAGGCAAGCACATCATCACAAGCAAGATAGAGCATCATGCTGTTATCAATTCCTGCAAGGCCCTTGAAAAAGATGGGTTTGAAGTTACCTACCTTGATGTGGATAAATACGGCATTGTTAATCTTGAGCAGCTTGAGAGGTCTATAAAAAAGGAAACCATTCTGATTTCCATAATGCACGCAAATAATGAGATAGGCACAATAGAGCCGATTGCAGAAATCGGGAAGATTGCAAAGGAGCACAAGATATATTTCCATTCTGATACTGTTCAGAGTATAGGAAAAATCAGAGTGGATGTTAAAGAGATGAACCTTGATATGATATCTATCTCATCCCACAAGCTCTACGGGCCAAAAGGTGTTGGCTGTCTTTATGTTAAAAAGGGGACAAGGCTCAAGCCGATACTATATGGCGGTGAGCAGGAGCATCGTTTGCGTGCAGGCACAGAGAATGTACCTGGCATTGCTGGATTTGGCAGGGCTATGGAGCTTGCTATTACTGATACAGACAAAGAGAATGAAAGGTTGACCAGATTGAGGGACAGGCTTCAGGAGGGGCTGGCAAAAAGGGTTAAGCATATAATATTTAACGGCCATCTCACAGAAAGGCTACCTAATACACTAAACTGCGCAATACAGTTTATTGAAGGTGAATCGCTTATATTAAAACTTGATGACCTTGGTATCTGCGCATCAACTGGTTCTGCATGTACCTCCGCATCTCTTGAACCATCTCATGTCCTGCTTGCAATCGGCCTGCCGCATGAGATAGCACACGGGTCTTTAAGGCTCTCACTTGGCAGGGATACAACAGATGAGGACATTGACTATGTCTTAGATGTCCTGCCAAAGGCAGTGGATGAGCTGAGGGCATTTTCTCCGCTTTATAAGGAGTTTTTAAAGAAGGGCAAATAATTTATGTACAGCGAAAAGGTAATGGAGCATTTCAGGCACCCGAGGAATGTGGGTGAGATGGAGAACCCTGACGGCACAGGAAGGGTCGGCAATCCTGTGTGCGGCGACATAATGGAGCTTTATATAAAGGTGCAAGATGGTGTGATTGTGGATGCAAAGTTTCAGACCTTTGGCTGCGGCGCTGCCATTGCAACATCCTCTATGGTAACAGAGCTTGTAAAAGGAAAGACGCTTGATGAGGCATTAAAGATATCCAACAAGACAGTTGCAGAGGCATTGGACGGCCTTCCAGCAAACAAGCTCCACTGCTCAGTGCTTGCAGAAGAGGCATTACAGGCTGCAATAGAGGACTATAGGAAGAAGGAAGGAGCAAATAAGTAATTGTATTTTTATACTTAGAATGGTAGAATTTTATACAAAGGTATTGATACAGGAGGATATATGGAAGAATATAAATATACAATTATCTTAGAGAAAGAAGATGAAGGTGGTTATCACGCCTTTTGTCCCGCCCTTCCAGGGTGTCATACTCAGGGCGATACCTATGAAGAGACGTTAGAGAACATTGAAGATGCTATTAAGCTTTATATAGAAAGTCTTAAGGCTCATCAAGAGCCCATACCTGATGAAGATATTACTATCAAACCATTAAAGGTAACTGCGTGAGTCCTAAACTTCCACAAGTTAAAGCAAAGGAAGTAGTTAAGGTTGCATTAAAGTTAGGTTTTAAATTTGACAGGCAGTCTGGAAGCCATGCCGTTTACTATCGGGAGTCCGACAAAAGACGGGTTGTTGTATCTATTCATTCTGGAAAAGATATAAGGTTTAAAACCCTGTTAGGAATTATTAAGGATATGGGTTTAGAAGCAGAAGAATTTAGAAGGTTGCTGTAATGCTTGAGTAAATCAGTAGATAAAAATTGTTTGACACGCCACTTCTTTTTATTGTAAAGTAATTAGTAATAATTATTAATTAGGTTTTTCCATAATAAGCTTCATTAAAAAGGAGGTGAAGATGATGAAAAGATTTTTTGTATTGGTTTTTGCTCTGGTAATCGGCACATTCCTGCTGACAAGCGCTTCATTTGCTGATGAAATGGAGAAAAAAGGCGGCATGATGATGGAGCAGAGGCAGATGATGATGAAGGAACATCATGGCATGATGAAGGACATGATGCAGATGATGAAGGATGTGATGGGCATGATGAAGGATATATCCCATACACCTACACCTGAGCAGAAAAAGAAACTTGATGAGATGATAAAGAAGATGGATGACATGATAAAAAAGCATGAAGATATGATGAAACAAAAAGAAGAGATGATGCAGAAGAAGGAAGGGATAAAGAAGGGGATGTAAATTTCAAAAATCATGAATAGATACTTCAGATTAAAAGATGACTGCCTTTTAAAGCTATTAGAGTCTTCTTATGTATATAATATAAGAAAGGATGAACTCTATGAGCTGAATGACAAGGCAATTAGTTTCTTAATGAAGTGTAATGGCATTACACCGGGTCTTGAAGCAGTGGGTGAGCCTGATTTTATCTCATATTGCCTTTCAGAGGGTATATTGGAGGAGAATCAGGAAACAAAGGAACGGAAAATATCTGTTAATAAAGCGCCTGAACCTTCGCTTCGCTATTTAGAATTACAGATTACAAACAAATGCAATCTCATCTGCAAACACTGCTATCTTGGCGAGGCTGGAAAAACAGATTTAGACTATGAAACTGCGATAGCTATATTAAAAGAATTTGAGGCAATTCAGGGTTTGAGGCTTTTGATTACAGGCGGTGAGCCGATTCTTCATAAAGAGTTCTGGGAGATAAATGAGAGGCTTTCTGAATACGGATTCAGAAGCATTATGCTTTCAAATGGCACACTAATAACAAAGGAAATAGCAGAGAGGCTGAATGTCCATGAGGTGCAGGTGAGTCTTGATGGCATGGAGAGTGGGCACGACGCTATCAGAGGCAAGGGCAGCTTTAAGAAGGCTATATCTGGCATAGAGGTATTGAAATCAGCAGGCATAGATGTTTCTGTTGCTACAATGATACATGCAAGGAACACAGAAGAATTTAAGGACTTAAATAAGTTAATAGAAAAGATGGGCATTGTTGAATGGAATGTGGATGTCCCTTGCAGTTCAGGTTATCTTTTAAAGAATAAAGATTTCCTTCTTCCTTATTCAGAGGCAGCCCAATACATGCATTATGGTTTTGGCGGCGGCTCGCATGGCTCAGTAAATAATTTTGTCTGCGGTTCACATCTCTGTGCAGTTACGCCCTCTGGAAAGGTTATCAGGTGCGGTTTTTATCCTGAAACTCCCCTCGGCGATGTTAGAGAAGGTCTAAGAACATGCTGGGAGAGGATGCAGCATATCAAATTAACAGAGCTTGACTGCGATTGCGAGTATATAAACGAGTGCAAAGGCGGCTGCAGGTACAGGGCAGAGATTTATAAGGATGTTTATGCGCCTGACCCTGTGCAGTGTTAT
>JAHFEP010000259.1 GCA_023248415.1 Nitrospirota bacterium | reverse complement strand
CTGTCAGTAGGAAAGGTTGCAATAATTGACTTTGATAGAGTGAAAAATAGATTCTTCATATTAGGGGAGGAAGAGGAGGAGAGGGAAGGTGAATAATCTATCAGAGCAGAGGATATTGCTGCCTAATGATATTTATATAAAAGATATAGATTCTATTGAGACAATCTCCATAAATAACTATCTCTCATCCGGCGGCTATAAGGCATTGGCAAAGGCTGTTAAGGAACTAAAGAGCCAGGACATAATAGAAGAGGTAAAGAAATCAGGGCTGCGCGGCCGGGGCGGCGCCGGTTTTTCAACAGGCCAGAAATGGGAGCTTGCAGCAGGGGCAGAGGCAGATGAGAAATATCTCTGCTGTAATGCTGCAGAGGGCGAGCCCGGAACATACAAAGACCGCTGCCTTATACGCATGAATCCCCATCAATTAATTGAAGGCATCATTATTGCCTCGTATGCAATTGGGGCAAATAAATCTTATATCTATATCAATGAAGACTATGCCAAAGAGATTGCAGCGCTTGAGAAGGCATTAAAAGAGGCTAAGGATAAGGGATACATTGGCGAAAAGATACTTGGCAGCGGTTTTTCCCTGAATATAAATATTGCAAAATGTCCGAATAAATATGTTGCTGGTGAAGAGACAGCCATGATAGAGGTAATAGAAGGCAGGCCAGCAAAGCCGTGGCAGAAGCCGCCGTTTTATCCAGTTGCAAAAGGATTATATGGAAAGCCTACACTTGTAAACAATACTGAAACCCTTTCAAATATACCGCATATTATTCTAAAAGGCTGGGAGTGGTTTTCAAAAATTGGTTCGCATAAAAGTCCGGGCACTATGCTCTTTACGCTTACTGGTGATATAAACAAGCCGGGTATATATGAACTGCCTCTCGGGACAACAATGAAGACGCTTATAAATAACTGCGGCGTCGGAATAAAAAATGGAATGAGATTTAAGGCGGCCTTTCCAGCAGGTCCGTCAAACGCCCCTATTATAGGATCACAGATTGATGTCTCCCTTGATTTTGACTCATTAAAAGAGGCTGGCTCAGGGCTTGGCTCTGCTGCTGTTACTGTTGTTGGGGATGCCAAGTGCATTGTAAATACAATTGCGGGTTTTTCTAAGTTCTTTATGGAGGAGTCATGCGGCCAGTGTCCTCCTTGCCAGATGGGGACTGTTAAGATGTACAGGCTCCTTCAGAAGATTGAGGATGGCAATGGTGAGGTTAATGACCTTGCAAACCTTGAGAATACATGCAGCCTTTTAGAAGGCGAGAAGGTATATTGTCATCTTCTAAAAGGGGCAGTGCTATCCGTAAAGAATACGATTAAACACTTCAGAAATGAATTTGAGACCCACATAAATAAATGAAGCCAAAAACATCCTTACAAAAAATACTCCTATACATTGAGGATTTTTTCAATAAGATATTTACTCCAAGATTCAACCCCTTCTATTATCTCGGCGCAATATCCTCTATTTTATTTGCTGTAATCGTAGTAAGCGGTATATATCTATTTATATTTTATAGAACCAACCACCCCTATCAGATAGTTCAAAATATAACTGAGAAACAGTGGTATGCAGGCGGCGTGATGAGAAGCATCCATCGGTATGCCTCTGACAGCTTAATTATTGCGCTTATACTCCACACGACACGGGAATATCTTAACAGGAGATACAGCCACAGCAGATGGCTTGCATGGGTTACCGGTTTACTTCTTCTGATTATTACTATCATAATTGGCATTACTGGCTACTGGCTGGTATGGGATGAGAGGGCGCAATTGGTTGCCTTAAGGACATCAGAGATGTTGAACGATATCCGCATTTTAATAGAACCTATATCCATATCCTTTCTCAATAATGAAGGTGTAAGTATACTGCTCTTTTTTATCCTGCATCTTGTGCATCTGGCTCTGCCTGTTGCCATGATAATCTTGATAGGATTGCATGTTTTCAGGCACTCCCGTCCTGTAATTACAACCCCCAGGATGATGACCTATGCAATCTTAATAATGTTATTTGCTGCAGCTATTATTATGCCTGCCAAGAGCGCACCGCCTGCGGATCTGGGTAAATTGACCATGGATGCGCCTTTTGACTGGTTCTACTTTTTTATATTTCCTTTGAGAACTATAATTCCTAAACAGCCATTCTGGATAATTACTGCTGGAATAACATTATTGCTTTTTATACTGCCATGGACAAAAAGACAAAGGCTGCTTCCTGCGGAGGTTATATTGGAAAACTGTACAGGCTGCGAGCAGTGCAATAAGGATTGCCCTTTTGAGGCTATCCGCATCCGTTCGCGCACAGACGGATTAGCCTATAAAATGGAGGCGACTGTTATTTCTGAAAGGTGCGTCTCCTGCGGTATATGTGTGGGGGCCTGTGATTTTGAGGCAATTAATCTGCCGGAGATGGGTGATGTTCAGATTAAAGAAAAGATAAATAAACTTATGGCTTATGTTAAGCAGACAGATAAAAGTCCGAAGATATTATTGTTTATCTGCGCGCAGAGCGCAGCATTAAAAAACATAATTGATATAAAGGAGAACTCTGTAAAAGGAATGGCAAATGTTAAGGTTATAGCCCTTCCATGTATCGGGATGCTTCAGCCCTCCATGGTAGAGACAGGATTTGAAACAGGCGCTGACGGCGTATTTCTCTGCGGCTGTTTGCATGGTGATTGCCATTACAGGGAAGGTAATATCTGGCTCCATGCAAGGATGGAAGGCAAGAGGCTGCCTTTTCTGAACAGAACTATTGACCACAACAGGATACTGGAATACCAGTTATCGCCCATTAATACAAATAATCTATTTGATGAAATACGGCTCTTTGAGGAGTATCTCAGCAGCTATAATAAATCGGAATATAAAAAGGTTCGGGTCGCAAAATTAAATGAAAAAAAGATTTTAAAAAGAATGATAGCATTTTCTGCTGTCCCCGCCCTCCTTATCCTATTTTTATCCGCAAGGCCGATGTATTCATTCTATAGCAAGGATGATTCTTTAATAAAATTTGCCTTTAAATATACAAGCAGATATAAGGTGGATTGCAAGGAAGTAACAGAAAAAGAGACAGAGGCAAAGCTTAAGCACATGAGGAAGACAAACTCTTTATTTCCAGTTATGAGGATGAATTGCACTGGAGAGAGGCTCCCTGTTAATGTAGTGATTTCTCTTGATGATAAAAATGTATTAACAAAGACATATCATCCCTCTGATCTGAAAAGGGATGGCACAACATACGTATATGAGGAGATAATCACAATCGCAGGCAAGCACAATCTCATGGCAAGGATTACAGATTCCAAGACAGACAATCCCCTAAATTATATTCTTGATAAAGAGATAGAGATAAAATCAGGAGAGGTTGCTGTGATAGACCTGACCAATAAGTTCTAAGGCTCTTTAACAACTTCGTTGCCAGAGGCTGTCCACCCTTTTATTCCACTGTCAAGATTAGCAATCTTGCTGTAACCGAGGTTTATAAGTATCTCGCAGATTTTTTTTGACATTTCTCCGTCTTCTGAATAGACAACTATATCCTTTGATTT
>JAHFEP010000004.1 GCA_023248415.1 Nitrospirota bacterium | reverse complement strand
TTTCAGAGTTTATAATAATATTATCCAAGGGATTCCCAACGGACAACTAACTTTTGGCTATAGCAACTATTCTATAGCTGAATCTGATTATAATCAATTTGGTAGTTATTCTTTTCGAGTTACAACCCATCTGTGGAGTGGCACACTAACCTACTCTTCTCTTGCGTCGTGGCAGGCAACTACTGATATCATTGGCAGCCTACATCCTGATACCCATTCTCTTGCATCTAATCCATTATTCCAAAACAGTTCTAACACACTAACTCAATTAAATGATTTTACATTGGCAAATAATTCTCCATCCAAGGGCACTGGCAAGGCCGGCGTGGATATGGGCGCTGATATTGCAAATGTAGGAACTGGGGGGACAGGTGGCGGCGATTCTGGCGGTGGCGGCAATACTCCACCACCATCATCAGGCAGTAGTGGTTCAGGCAGCAGCAGCGACTCTGGAGGTGGCAGTGGCGGTGGATGTGGGTTTGTAAAGGATATTAATGGCAAAGGGCCAAGGGCAAAAGGCGAAGGGCTGTCATTCATGATAATGCTGATTATTGCATTGGCAGGGATAGCATTAGCCAGAAGAGCATTAGATATTCCTATTAAATAACCAACTTTATTTTGGGTAACATTTAATGTGAGTCAATTCGTTGCCTTGACTATGTATATGCAATCTATTAAAATGCAGTATAATGAAAAGTTACCGCAAAGAGCTGTGGTTTGAAACGCCGAACAGAAGGGCATTTATTAATATCACACCTCATGTTGAGGAGTGCCTGAAGGAGAGCGGCGTCAGAGAAGGGCTTGTTCTTGTAAATGCCATGCATATAACAGCGTCTGTTTTTATTAATGATGATGAATCAGGGCTGCATTATGACTTTGATAAATGGCTTGAGAAGCTTGCGCCCCATGAGCCTGTTTCCCAGTACCGCCATAATGTCGGCGAGGATAATGCAGATGCCCATTTAAAAAGGCAGATTATGGGCAGAGAGGTAGTTGCCGCTGTTACAAACGGGAAATTAGACTTCGGGCAATGGGAGCAGATTTTTTACGGTGAGTTTGACGGCAGACGGAGAAAAAGGGTTTTAGTAAAGATTATTGGGGAGTAAAACGGAGGTTGCTTTGGAAAAAGAAAGAAAAGAATTAGAAGAATCTCTGAGCCGCCCCAGTATTTTAAGGCTATTGAGATGATACTGCATATATCAGGAGAAAACATAACTCCAAAGCAGGTTGAAAGGGCTGTCAGCCTTTCACAGGAGAAGTACTGCTCTGTGTATCATTCTTTAAGAAAGGATTTAAAGGTAAGCGTGAAGTATATTATTAATGAAGAAGCGGCTGTTAAAGAGACAACGGATTGATAAAAAGTTGGAGGCATAAATGAAGATTGTGTTTAAGACAGGAAGGATTGAAGGTATAAAGACAGACGCCATTGCAATCGGCCTTTTTGAAAAAGAGGGTGTTGATAGATACAAAGGACTTGATAAGGCAATAGATGGCCTGATTTCAAATCTAATAAAAAAAGGTAACTTTAAAGGAAAAGCTGATGAGGCGCTGTTTCTCATTGCACCTGCTAAATTGCCTGCAAAGAGAATATTGCTTTTAGGTCTTGGCGAGAAGGAAAAATTTACAATAGATAAATTGCGGCAGGGAGCTGCTAAGGCAGGACAGGAGATGAGGGCTAAGGGGATAAAGAGTTTTGCCTTGTCTCTTCCCTCCCCCACCCCTCTCCCGCAAGCAGATGGAGCGAGGAGGAAGGGACAGGCTGTTGCTGAGGGTCTCATCTTAGGCCTCTATCAATTTGATGAATATAAAACAGAGAAGAAGAATGGTAAAAAGATTAATGAGGCTGTTATCGTATTAGAGAAAAAAACAGCTGAAAAAGATATAAAAAAAGGTGTTGAAATAGGAACAATATTGGCAGAGTCAGCTAACTTTACCCGCGACCTTGTAAACAGGCCGTCTAATGATAAAACGCCAATTATGCTTGCTGATGAGGCAAGGAGGATGGCAAAAAGGTTCGGGCTCTCTTGCAAGGCTCTTGATGAAAAGGAAATAAGAAAATTAAAGATGGGCGGCCTGATTGGTGTATCAAAAGGCAGCAAGGAGCCTCCCAGATTTATTATACTTGAACATAACAAAAATAAAAAGGGCATTGACACCATAGTCATTGTTGGCAAGGCAATTACCTTTGACAGTGGCGGCATATCTATAAAGCCGAGCGAGAATATGGAGAAGATGAAATACGATATGTCCGGCGGTGCTGCTGTAATGGGTGCAATGATGGCAGCAGCACAGTTAAAAATCCCATTGCGTATCATCGGTTTGATACCTGCATCAGAGAATCTGCCGTCAGGCACAGCACAGAAACCCGGTGATGTTGTAAGGATGATGGATGGAAAGACAGTTGAGATTATCTCCACTGATGCAGAGGGCAGAATGATATTGGGTGATGCCTTAAGCTACTCTAAAAAATATAAGCCCGATGCAGTGATTGATTTAGCGACACTAACAGGCGCCTGTGTAATTGCGCTTGGAAATGACGCAATCGGCATGATGGGCACAGATGATAAGTTGAAGGAAAAGGTTAGAAGAGCAGGCGAGCTTTCTTATGAAAGGGTCTGGGAGCTTCCATTATGGGATGAATACGGAGAGCTTATTAAAAGTGATATTGCTGATTTAAAGAATGTCGGCGGCAGACCAGCAGGAACAATTACCGGCGGTTATTTTTTAAGCAGATTTATTGAAGGCTGTCCATGGGTTCATCTTGATATTGCTGGAACTGCATGGGAGGAAAAGGGAAGGCCGTACAAGCCAAAAGGTGCAGCAGGGGTTGGAGTGAGGCTGCTAAGTGAACTTTTCTTAAACTATAAATAGGATAAATATGCGGGAAATTCGTATTTCAAAAAAGACAACAGTATTATCAGGAAAAATCGTCACATTCCTGATTGGCGTAACAGATATCAATCTTGAAATAGATTCAGCAGCATCTGAGGTCAAAACCTTAAAGAGCTCTCCGAATTATCCTGATGTCATACCAAAACATAGAATAGTAAAGGAGGAAAAAAGGAATATCAACGGCAGGGATGTCAGCTTCCTGGTAAAGGCATATCTCCCTGATGTAATAATCGCTGAGGCATCTATTGATATTGGGAATCTCCTTGCTGATTCTGTTCTGGACTTTAAGGCTGAACTTATTGCTGAATGCAGAAAGATACTTGCAGAGTATCAATGCAGCAAGGAGTTTGATGAGGATTATACTGTCTACTGCATATCAAATTACAGCGGAGACCCTGAGGTATTTCTTTCCCTTCACGGCGAAAAGGTTGCTGCATTATTAAAAAACGAGCGTATATCTATTGATGAGGATGAGATAAAAACAACACTTGAAACTGCCCTTAAATATGCAAAGGACGACTTGACAATTGTTGACTGGGACGGCGCATTTGTATTTGAACCGCGGGGAGATATAGGAAGCAACATAGAGTTATTTGAGATTGCAAATCTGCAGTTATTAAAATTGAGGATTCTTGATTACCAGCTTGATGCAAGGCTTGAAAAGAGCGTGGAACTGTTAAAGAAGAGGGAGCAGAAATTATTATTCAGGTCAAGGGAGGTCAGAAAAACCATAAAGGAGATTGTTCAGATACGGACGCAGACCATATTGGAATCAGAGGCAATTGAGCATAACATAAAACTGATCGGCGACTGGTACTCTGCAAGGCTTTACAGCCTTCTTTCAAGGAAATTTCATCTTGATGACTGGAGAAAAGGAATAAATGAAAAGATAGACACCCTTGAGGATATTTATGCTATTGCATCTGAAAATTTTACCATATCGCTTGGGACAACCCTTGAGTTTATCATCATTGCAGGGTGGTTTGCACTGCTTATCGGCTATCTTGCGCTCTTCTATCTTGAGATAACTGTAAGATGAATCTTATTAAACAGGCTATGAACAGAAGATTAATACTTGCCTCTGAATCACCAAGAAGGGCTGAGCTATTAAAACAGATTGGACTTGATTTTGAAATAAGGCCTTCCGCAGTTGATGAAGGAAGAGATAAAAAAGAATCCCTTGAGAATTATGTAAAGAGGGTTGCATTGGCTAAAGCAGAAAAGGCAGCATCAGGCGTGAAAGATGCTGTTATAATTGCTGCTGATACTATTGTGATACTGAACAAAAAACGGCTTGGCAAGCCAGAATCTTCTGAAAGCGCTATTGCCATGCTTAAGAAACTCTCTGGTAAATGTCATACAGTAATGACAGGGCTTGCTGTTATTGATACGCAAGCAGGTAAGAGAAGAACAAAAATAGTATCAACAAAGGTCTGGTTTAAAAAGCTATCTGATGAAGAGATAAAAGAATATGTAAAAAGCAGTGAGCCGCTTGATAAGGCAGGCGGCTACGGCATACAGGGAAAGGCAGCCATATTTGTAAAAAGGATTGAGGGAGATTATTTTAATGTTGTGGGGCTGCCGTTGAATATATTTTATGAGATATTAGCGGCTTTGTAAAATGTGTAAGAGTAAAGTATGCTGAAGCAGGTCATAAGCCGAGTTCTGTTGCCCCCACACCTATTACATAGGTATGGGGGTGACGGTCATTCCTCTTGTCCTGAATATTGCTATCAGGATCATGCGACCTAACCCGTTCCGCCTTTCTACCATTAAGATAGAATATTGAATGGGCCATTCTTACCATCAAGTGGAGCGGAACCTATTTGGTCTTGCTCCGGGTGGGGTTTACCATGCCCCTGATGTTGCCATCAGAGCGGTGAGCTCTTACCTCGCCTTTTCACCCTTACAGGGAGGCTTTCGCCTCCACCAATAACCTTTAACAATTAACCAATGATTAAAAGTTATTAGTTATAAGTGCGACCATTGGTCGCCTGCGGTATCTTTTCTGTGGCACTTTCCTTCTGCCCCCTCTTTACAGAGGAAGCAGACTCTGCATTACAGAGCACCCTGCCCTTTGGAGCTCGGACTTTCCTCCCAGGAAGGCTATCGCCTTCACTGATAACCTCTAACAATTAACTAAAAAGTTAAAAGTTATTAGTTATAAGTGCGACCTATAGGTCGCCTGGGCGACCATCGGGCCTGCTTCAGCATCCTATAGACGGCTTCGTAAAAAGTCCATCTGCTTCGTTGTCGCTTCGGCCTCGCATCTGGAGCTTTTTACTTTGCCGTTAAAATTTATCTCCTGTCTCTTTTGTTTAAATGTAAATTTACTGCCTTGTTTGCTAAATTGTCAGCCTCTTTGTTCTTCTCTCTCGGTATATGTGTTAAAGTGACCCTTGACCCTTGACCCCTGCCCCTAATCTTTTTTATCAGTGCCTGCGCCTTATTGAACAGCACAGCCAAATTTTCATCTTTAACCCTGTATACACCGTTCATCTGTCTTACCACTAATTCTGAATCCAGAAAAATATCTACGATTGCTGCCCTGTGTTTTACAGCATATTCAAGGGCATTGAGCAGCGCTGTATATTCTGCAACATTGTTGGTTGTTGCTCCAATATATTTGCCGATCTCATCTATAACTGCGCCGCTGCTGTCTTTAAGAAGAACGCCAATGCCTGCATCTCCGGGGTTGCCCCTTGAAACGCCATCAGTATATATTATCAAATTTTGCCCCTTTAATGCCACTACTTCAATCCTTCCAATAAAGAATGCGGCTGCAATTGAAGCACTGGATTATCTTTGAATTCTTCTTAATCTCTGTTAAGGTCTGGGGAGGGATGTTCATATGGCAGCCGAGGCAGATGCCGTTCTTAACAGCAGCTACAGCAAGGCCGTTTTTAGACTCAAATAACTGTGCATATCTCTTTAGAAGATCCTTGCCTATTCTGCTGCGATGTTCATCTCTGTCTTTCAAAAATTTATTCAGCTCATCTTCTACTTTTACAAAATCTGCCTTGATCCCGCTCTCTTCAACTGAAAATTTCTTTTCTTCCTCTTTTGCCTTCTGCTCTTTGGTATTAAGCTCTTTCTTAATCTCTTCTGCCTTTTCAAGAACAACAAGGAGTTCATCCTCAAGGCCGCTCTTCACTTTTTTTGCTGCCTCTATTTCATGAAGGAGCGCCTGATATGCCTCATTTGTCTTAATCTCAGAGGTTTTTGATTTGAGCTTCTCAATCTTTACATCTTCATCATCAATGATCCTCTCCTTGTCCCTTTTCTCCTTTAATAGATTATCATAAGCTGTTTTTATATTTGACAGGTCTGTCTGGCTCGTATTGAGAGATTGTTTTGCCTCATCAATAATCTCTGGAAGCCTTTTCTTCTGCCCTGTCAGACCCGCAATCTTTGTATCTATCTCCTGCAGTTCAATAAGAGATTTAAGCTCTTCTTCACCCATTCACAGTTTCCCCGTTTTTTTTAATATCATTTATGGTGGGCCCACCAGGATTCGAACCTGGGACCAATCGGTTATGAGCCGATGGCTCTGCCAACTGAGCTATGGGCCCCCTTGTAGGGGCAGGTTTGAAACCTGCCCCTACTCTATCTTATTCCACAAAGCTTTTTAACAGCTTGCTCCTGCTCGGATGCCTCAGCTTCCGCAACGCCTTTGCTTCTATCTGCCTTATACGCTCGCGTGTAACATCAAAATTCTGCCCGACCTCTTCAAGTGTATGGTCAGTAACCTCGCCAATGCCGAATCTTTGCCTTAAGACACGCTCCTCCCTTGGTGTAAGGGTCTGAAACACGCTCTTTATCTGCTCCTGCAGATTATATTTAATCGCTGCCTCAAGCGGAGATACCACCTTCTTGTCTTCTATAAAGTCGCCAAGATGGCTGTCCTCTTCCTCTCCAATAGGTGTCTCAAGGGATATAGGCTCTTTTGCAATCTTCAGCACCTTCCTTACCTTGTCAATAGGAAGCTTCATCTCAGCAGCAAGCTCCTCAGGAGAAGGCTCTCTGCCAAGCTCCTGCACAAGATGCCTTGATGTCCTGATGAGCTTGTTGATTGTCTCAATCATGTGAACAGGTATGCGGATAGTCCTTGCCTGGTCAGCGATTGCCCTTGTTATCGCCTGCCTTATCCACCATGTGGCGTATGTGCTGAACTTGTAGCCCCTCTTATATTCAAATTTATCAACTGCCTTCATCAGGCCGATGTTTCCTTCCTGAATAAGGTCAAGGAACTGCAGTCCCCTGTTCGTATACTTCTTTGCAATGCTTACAACCAGCCTCAGGTTTGCCTCTATCAACTGGCTCTTTGCATATTTCGCCTTACGCTCCCCCTGCTCCAGGGCATGAACTGCATCCTTCAGATCCCTTGCAGAGACGCCTGTTTCAAATTCTGTCTGCCTTATGCGCTGAAGCGCATTCTTGTATGTCCTCTCAAGGCCTATTAATGCATCCTCGTCAATCCCTGTCTTTCTTTCAACCTTTTTTATCTCCCTGCCCCTTTTTCTTATCTGTTTTAAGACCTCATCCACCTTATCCTTTGAATAGCCGAGCTTTCTGATGCAGGAGACCATCTCCCTTTCAGACCTTTTGATCTGATAGGAAGACTCTTTTAATTTATTAACAATGTTATCTATATGCCTTGAATTCAGCCCTATATCCTCTATCTTCTGGGCTATCGTATCCTTTATTTTTTTAACAGCAACCCTCTGCTTCTTAAGCTTCTCCTCATTTCTCAGGCGGGCTGTATCCTTGTTCAAAGCCCTGAGCTGCGCCGTCAGCCTCTTAACCTCAGTGATTCTGTCTAATGTCTTTTTCAGAAGCTCCTTTTCATCTGCCTCTACGAACTCCTCCATATCCTCTTCATACGCAGAGACTACTTCCCTGATAGACATCTTTTCTTTCTTAAGCCTGTCTCCGAGGGAGACAACCTCATTGGTTGTAATCGGCATACTGAAGATAACCGCTGCAACTTCTCTCTCGCCAGACTCAATCCTCTTGGCTATCTCTACCTCCTCTTCCCTGCTTAAAAGAGGAACCGTGCCCATCTCCTTTAAATATAAACGAACAGGGTCGTCTGTCCTTCCAACTGTGCCAGGCGTTAAATCTATTTTTATTTCTTCGCCTTCAGCATCAACCTCTGCTTCAAAAAACTCGGCTTCATATTCCTCAGTCTCTTTTCCTTCCTGTTCAGACTCGGAAGGCGCAGCCTGATATTTAGACTCTTCAGAGGAATCAATGATATCAATATCCATCTCGCCGAACATAATCATAATATTATCTATCTGCTCTGAAGATACAACATCTGCCGGAAGGGCATTATTCAGCTCTTCATAGGTAAGGAACCCCTTTTCCTTGCCTATAGATATCAATTGTTTTACTTCTTCCATGCTCTCTTCTTTTGCCATATACACCCCGCTATTATAAAATAGACTATTGTTTTAACAATTTTATTTCTTCAAGTATCCGGCGGCTTGAATCCTTATCGCCGTTTTTCTCTGCTGTCCTTAATTTCTCCTGAAGGTTTTTCATCTTCTCTTTTATGCCTGCGCCTTTTATCTTCTGAACGCAGTCATAAAAGCTCTGCTCGCGGTCGTCGTAATCCAATTCTCTCATAGAGAGCGCTGAAAAGAGGCTTGCCATCTCAGCATCCTCTGTCTTAAATACTGTATTAAATTCCTTGCCGCTTTCAATGACATTATAAATTATGCCTGTAAGCCTTTTTAAAAGAGGCTCTTTAAAGTCATCGGGGCTTAAGTGGTCTTTTACCCTTTTTGCAATGGACTCGTCATTAAGCATGAGGTGAATCAGCATCTCCTCTGCCTTTGCGCCTGAATGACCCATTCTCCTTTGAATGCCGCTATGTGCTGTTCCTGTTTTTAAAGACTGTTTTTTATCTTCTAACTTATATCCTTTCTTCTGAGCCCTGTTTTCTAATTCTGCAAATATATCCTTTTCATCTAATTGAAGCTCCTCTGCCAGCCTTCTTATATAGGCATTCCTTTCAATCTTGTTGGGCAATCTGCTTATCAGAGGAAGAACCTCATCAACCACCCTTATCTTTTCATCAATGGCATTTAGCGCCTCTTTGCCCTTAGTTTCTATTATAACAAAATCAAGGAGCTTCTCTGAATTCTTTAATTTATCAACAAAGGCATCAACACCCTTTTCCCTTAAGAATGTATCCGGGTCAGTGCCCTCAGACAGGCTTGCTACCTTGGCCTTCATCCCGTTTTCAATAAAGAGCGAGGCGCTCCTTATCGCTGCCTTTTTGCCAGCGCTGTCAGGGTCAAACGCCAAAACAATGTTGCTCGTAAATCTCTTTATAAGCCTTAAATGGCCCGGGGTCAGGGCTGTGCCAAGCGTTGCAGAAACATTCTTTATCCCCTTCTGATATGTCATTATTGCATCAAGATAACCCTCAACAATCAGAAGATAACCCCTTTTGCCAATCTCCTGCCTTGCCTTTTCAAGGCAGTAAAGGTTTTCGCCCTTTATATATATTGGGCTTTCTGGAGAATTTATATATTTTGGCAGAGAGCTGTCAAGCACCCTGCCGCCAAAGCCTATAACCCTTTTCTTTAAATCAAAAATCGGGAATATGAGCCTGTCCCTGAAACGGTCATAAAAGCCGTCGCCGCTATCTTTTCTTATAATAAGCCCTGCCTTTTCCAAGGCTGCTGTTTCAATCCCTTTCTGTCTTAAATGCCTGTATGAAGCATCCCACTGCGGAAGGGAATAGCCGATGTTAAATTCCTGTATGGCCTTCCTTTCAATGCCCCTTTTTTCTAAATACTGCCTTGCCTTTTCACCCTCTTTTGCTTCAGCAAGATTCCTGCTGAAAAATTCCATTGCCAGCTCATTTGCCTTATAAAGGGGCTCTTTGGCATCTTCAATCTTCTCATCCCTTTTATTTACTTCAGGGATTTTTATCCCTGCCCTTTCGCTTAAAGACCTTACTGCCTGTGGAAATGTAAGGTTTTCGTATTTCATTAAAAAGTGAAATACATTCCCACCAGCGCCGCAGCCAAAGCAGTGAAATATCTGCTTTGCCGGGCTGACAATAAAAGACGGCGTCTTTTCTGAATGAAAAGGGCACAGCCCTGTATAGTTCTGGCCTGTTTTTTTTAAACTAAGGTGTTCAGAGATTACAGAGACTATATCTGCCCCCTCTCTTATCCTGTCTATTAATTCATCTGGAATAAACCTTTCCATCCTGATTTATTGAAATATAAATTATTTTAGGTTATTACCTGTCTGCCGACAGGCAGGCAGGAATAAGCTACCTTTTTATCCTTCTGAAACCTGAACATCCTGCAGCATCTATTGAGGTCAAGCCGTCAAGAAGAAGATTCATGCCTAAATTGTCGCTTGCTATATGGCCAGCAATTACAATATTTATGTGATGTTTTTCAGCCTCTTTCCTGTGGTCTTCGCTGATATGCATGGCAACTATTGTGCCGACCCCTGCCTGTGAAAGCCTTTCAAAGGCATCTTTGGAGCCGCCTGTGCCGCCTGTCATATCAACGAATATCTTTCCTGCCCGCCTCTCCTTTGAGCCTATCATTATATTAGGGCCTGCGTTATTTTTGGCTGCATCCTGATATTCAGCAATTTCTTTTAGAACCTCTAATATATCCTTTAAGGTATCAGGTTTTTTGTTGTCAAAGATCTGCTGCAGATAAGCAGTAACTGCATTATCAGCAGGTGTATGCACACACATAAATGGGATATTCAAGAGCCGCGCTGCATCAACTGCCCTTGTATGATTTATGGGCATTACCCTGCGCTGCACCTCTTTTATCCTGTCGCTTAAAATATCCTCTGCTACATTAATGGGTACGCCGAATTTATTCAGGATGTCTGCCTGCATATGCATTACCTCATAAAAGTTTGCATATGCCCTGCCTTCAGGATGGTGGGAGATTACAATATCAACTGCCTCACCCTTTTCCCTTAGCCTGTCAGCAAGCATTATCTCGCCGACCTCTATATCTATGCCAACCAAAACCCGCCTTACATCAAGTTTCTCATCGCCGTTTAAGATTCTTGTATCAGCATAAGGATTCTTTAATGCCTCTAAGTCAAAATCCTTTTTCTCATCATCCTTAAGGGTTTTATAGTCCTCATTCTTTTTGGACAGCGCCTTCTCAACCGCGGTTTTCCCGCGTGGATCAAGCGCTATCCCTTTTTCTATAAAATAATTGTAAAGCTCAATCAGCTTCACACCGCACCACCTGCCCAGAATATAGGTCTTATAGGACATATAAGACTTATTGCTGGGAAAAAATAAGGGGCCTTGTCTAACACATTAGATGCAGCCCCTTAACCTGTTAAAGATTAATTATTAGTTGCCGATTAATTCCCTGACAATCCTATTTACAACAGCGCCATCAGCCCTGCCAGCGATCCTCGGCATTAAAACCTTCATCACCTTTCCAATATCCTTCTGGGATGCAGCAGATGTCTCTGAAATCGCCTTTTTAACCTCTGCCTTAATCTCCTCATCTGACATCTGAGGCGGCAAATAAGACTGAAGTATTTCTAATTCCTTCTTTTCCTTTTCTGCTAAATCCTGACGATGACCTTTTGTAAACTGCTCTATTGAATCCTTCCGCTGTTTAATTGCTGTAGCTATAACCTCTAAGACCTCTTTGTCTGAAAGTTTATAGCTTGTTCCGCCCTTTTCTATCTCTTTATTTTTAATAGCAGCCTTCAACATCCTGATGGTTGAAACCTTCACACTGTCGCCAGACTTCATTGACTCTTTCATATCACTGACAAGCTGCTCCTGCAAAGACATTTCCCTACTCCTCTTGACGTGTATTATAGCCCATTAATTTTTTTATGGCCTTCTTTTTTGCTGCAATGGCCTTCTTCTTTTTCTTTACGCTGGGTTTCTCATAATGCTCCCTCTTCCTAATCTCTGAAAGAAGCCCTGACTTTTCGCACTGTTTTTTAAATCTTCTCAGCGCATTCTCAAAGGATTCGTTCTCCCTTATTCTCACAACTGGCATTCATTTTTCCCCTCCCCTCTGCTGTAGCACAAGCATCTCCATTAAATAACATCAAAATAATGGACAAAAAATACTTAAAAATCCAACCTTTCGACCTTATTTTCTTAACTTCTTGAAAATATTTTATTATAACAGAGCTACTACACCCTGTCAAGATTTTTCAAGATTATTCTTTAACCCGGAGGCCAAGCCATTCTTCTGCCGCCTAAGATATGAAGATGTATATGATATACAGCCTGGCCGGCATCTTTATTGCAATTAAATACTGTCCTAAAGCCAGAGCCTGAAATTCCCTTATTTTTCGCAATGTTATTAGCGACCATGAAGATATGCCCTATTAATGCATTATCGTCTTGGGTAATGTCAAGGATAGTGGGTATGTGCTTTATTGGCACAATTAGGATATGCACAGGCGCCTGTGGATTTACATCCTCAAAGGCAACAACCTTGTCATCCTCATAAACAATCTTGGCTGGAATCTCTTTTTTTATTATCTTGCAAAAGATACAGTCAGACATGGTGGCCTCCTTGCCCTTTATGCGGTTTATTAAACCTCTTTTCTAACTCTCCATAAATATCCTCTAATGCAATATTGTGATAACCCATTACAACTAACAGATGAAACATGAGGTCTGTTATCTCATAGACAATTTCTTCCTTCTTATCATCCTTAGAGGCAATCACCACCTCGCCTGCCTCTTCTGATATTTTCTTCAAAATCTTGTCCTTGCCGTTTTTGAACAGGGATGCAACATAAGAGCCCTCTTTCGGATTTGCCTTCCTGTCCATAATTATATTAAAGACCTTTTTCAGCATATCAGAGGACAGCTCTGTGTCCTTTATTTCATCCATCTTCTCATTGAATCTTCTGTAAAAACACGTTCTCTTGTTTGTATGGCAGGCGGGACCTGTCTGCTCAACCTTAATTAATAACGTATCAGTATCGCAGTCAATAAATATATCTTTTACTTTTTGGATATTTCCTGAGGTCTCGCCCTTCTGCCATAGCTTCTGCCTTGAGCGGCTCCAGAAATGTGTAAGGCCTGTATTTAGGGTCTTTTGAACTGCCTCTTTATTCATAAAGGCAACCATCAGGATTGTGTTGTCTTTGTAATCCTGTATTATGGCTGGTATCAGACTATTATTGTCAAATTTTATGTTATCAATCAAACTCAATTTACTCCTTCTCCTTTTTCTTTTTGAACCACCACTCCTTCGCCTCTTTAGTAAGCAGCAGGCTGATTAAGATTGCAATCGGCACAAAGAGCGCTGTTAAAACCGATGTTGATATATGAATGACATCAGCAGACTTCAGGCCGTCAAAGACAAACTTTGCTATGCTGACTAAATAATAGGAAAGTATAATGACAGAGAGCCCCTCCACAGTCTTCTGCAGCTTTACCTGCGTCTTTGTTGTCTCATCCACGCTCTTTTGAAGCTCCAAGCTCTGCTCCTGGATATTCAAATCAACCTTTGTCCTTAAATTGGTCATCAAATCTATCATCTCCCGCCTTAAGCCGTCTATGCGCCTTGAAAGCCTCTGATAATCGTCGCCAAGGGATACTGTAGCAGAAAGATAGAATCTGTTAAGAGAATTCCTGCCCTCTATCGGCCTTTCCCCCCATTCCTTTAAGATATTTCTTATCAACTCTATCCTGCCCCCTGTATCTGATGAATAGTGTCTAACCTCCTCTGATATACTTGCAATCTCGCTGAATTTCGTGGTTAATGTATAGAGCCACTCCCTCAGGTCATCTGTTGTTGCCTTTGGCAGATTCATGCTTATAGCAGAGAGCTTTCCAACAAGACCAGCCTCAATGTCATTCATCCTGTCTGATGAAAGTATATATTTCTGCCTCTCATTTCTTAAGAGATAATAGCAGTTCTCCAGTATTGTAATCTCTTTAATAACAGCCTCCAACGTATCTTCTGTAATCTTTACAGGATCCGCTGTAATCACAAACCTGTCCCTTCCGCCCCTGTAAAAATCAAAGTCTCCATAGACCCTTATGTCATCCCTTACAATGCTCCCAAAACCCTCCTTGCCCCCAAGCGCCCTCTCAACCTCCATGCCTGTCATCTGCTGGTCATATATAAATATGTCTGCATCAACAATGCTGCCGCGAATAAACTCAAAGTCAGTTTTTTGGGGAAACCATATCTGATATGTATAAACATCCATGCCCTGATCCATCTTTGCCATGAGCTGGCTGCCGCTCTTATCCTTTCCAACTGCCACTGCCACAATCTCGCGCCATTTTATATCATCCTGTTTTAAGCCGATGGATTCAACTAAATTTGCAAAGCCCTCCTTTATCTTATCCCTTGAGAAAGAGCCAACTAAGAAACTTGCAAATCTTATATGTGTCTTGAATGAAGGAAGTATCTTTTTGGCCTCACGAACATGCCCTATATCAAGCGCACCCCTTCCTGCTTCCCTGCTGTCTATCAAATATTGAGGAAGCGACGGATCCTTTGCAATGTATTTTTCATTAACATAAAGGCTGCAGTAGCATCTGCCGTATACCTCTAAATCCCAGCTCATATATGCGCAGGGGCAGATAATATCGCTGTCCCTGAGATAGTCGCCTGAAGCAAGCCTGCATGGACAGGAGCGGTACCCGTATCTCCTCTCATTTTTTATCAGGCCGTCAAGGATGCTCTGAAGTATAGCCTTATCAGGATTCACCTTGCAGCCAAAGGCCTCTGCTGTATTCTTTATCCATTCAAGTAGCCCTTCAACCTGTTTTGTTGTTACAACCTCGCGAATAGCCTTTGTAGCAGCCTTGGCAGCGCCCTCCCTTGCCGGAAGGTTCAATAGATGCCTCAGCTTCTTTTCATCAAAACCGATTACAGTGTTTCCATCAATATCAACTACCGGAAATGACCTCTGGCCTGTTAAACGGTATATGTCAGCAAGCATCCCCTCCTGCTCATCGCCCTTTAATTCATCAACAACAACAGACTCAAAAGAGACAGACTCGCTGTTTAAAAATGCCTCTACCTGATCGCACTTGTAGCAGGTTGTTAGTCTATAAACCTTTACTGGCATCTCTATGATATCCTCTTAAAATCAAAATCCCCGTTCTCTTCTGTTAATTCAAAACTCACACCGCACATGCGGCACCTTGTTACATCGCCAACCTTTGGGTCTCTGCCAAAGTTTATCCTCCAGCCGCACACAGGGCAAAAGAAACTCACATCAAAGGTCTTTTCAATTATCATCCTGATTACATTGCCAATGGCATTAATATGACCGCTTTCTGCCTTTGCAAGTTTAATGAAAAAGTCCTTCAGCCCCTCATCCTTTACCCTTTCTGCAAAATCCCTGTATACCCTCAGGGCATTTTTCTCCATTTCAAGATTAAGATTGAGGGTCTTTAATATCTCTGCAAAACCGCTCCTCATCCCCCAAGCCTCCTTATTGCCTCTCGCAGGAAATTGCCGTGCTCCTCCTCATTTCTTCGAAGGCCCTCAACCAAGGCAACAAGAAAGGGGTCTTTTAAAAGATGCTCCTGCACCCTGTACCTTTTTTCTGCCTCTTCTTCTAATTTCAATGCCTCTTTTGCTATTTCTATGTCGCTCATAGCCTCACCACTACACCCTTTTTTCTTAAAAACTCCTTTGCCTCTCTGATTGTATATTCCTTATAATGAAAGATAGATGCTGCCAATACTGCATCTGCCTTTCCCTTTGTCAGGCCGTCATACAGATGCTCAAGATTCCCAGCGCCGCCTGATGCAATTACTGGTATTGTTACTGCCTCTGAAACAGCCTTTGTAAGCTCAATATCATAGCCGTCTTTAGTGCCGTCCTTATCCATGCTTGTTAAAAGTATCTCGCCTGCGCCGTATTCCTCCATCTTCTTTGCCCATTTAACAGCATCTATGCCAGTCGGCTTTCTGCCGCCGTGGGTGTAGACTTCCCAGCTAATCCCGGGGGGATTATTCTGACTTCTGACTTCTGGCTTCTGGCTTCGTTTCGCATCAATGGCAACAACAATGCACTGGCTTCCGAACCTCTCTGATGCCTCTTTAATAAACTCTGGATTCTCCACTGCTGTTGTATTTATTGAAACCTTGTCGCACCCTGCCTTTAAGAGATTGCGTATGTCATCAAGATTTTTTATGCCTCCGCCAACAGTCAAAGGCATAAACACCTGCTCTGCTGTGCGCATGACAACATCTATAATGGTCTTTCTCTTTTCATGGGATGCCGTAATATCTAAAAAGACAAGCTCGTCAGCCCCCTGCTCATCATAGACCTTTGCAACCTCAACAGGGTCGCCAGCATCCCTGAGATTTACAAAGCTGACACCTTTTACAACCCTGCCGTCCTTAACATCAAGGCAGGGGATTATTCGTTTAGCTAACATCTTTTGTTATCCTGATTGCTTCTTTTAAATTTAATGCCCCTGAATATATCGCCTTTCCTGTAATTACGCCCCACAGGCCTTTAATCCCTGATAATCTCTTTATATCATCAATAGAAGATACACCGCCTGATGCAATAACAGGCATATTCAGCGATTCAACCATCTCCCGCGTAGCCTCTATATTAGGGCCTGTGAGCATACCATCCTTTGAAATATCAGTATAGATTATCCCTGCAGCGCCGTATTCCTGCGTCTTCAAGGCAAGCTCCTTTGCCTTTATCTGGGTAACCTCAACCCACCCTTTAGTTGCTGCAAACCCATTCTTTGCATCAATGCCTACCAGTATTTTACCTGGATATTTTTTGCTTGCCTCTTTAACAAGCTCAGGCTTCTCAACAGCAACTGTGCCGAGTATAATCCTGTTCACACCAAGGGACAGAAGCTGTTCAATCCTGTTCATATCCCTTATGCCGCCGCCGACCTCAATGTCTATCTTAACAGCCTCTCTTATCTCTTTAATGCCATCAAGATTCTTCTGGCTTCCTGTAAATGCGCCGTCAAGGTCTACAATATGAAGCAGCTCTGCGCCCTCTGCCTCCCATCTTCTTGCTGTCTCTGCAGGGTTATCTGAATAAACAGTTGCATCATCCATCCTGCCCTGCAGGAGCCTTACGCACTTGCCTTCTTTTAAATCTATTGCAGGAATAACAATCAAAATAAGTCTCCAAACCTCTTCAGCATCTTCAACCCAATCTCCTGACTCTTTTCAGGGTGAAACTGTGTTGCATAAATATTGTCCTTCCAGAGCATGGACGTAAATTCAATGCCGTATCCTGTTGATGCAGCGATGACACCGTTGTCCTCAGGCATACAATAATAGGAATGTACAAAGTATACAAAGGGGCTGTCTGAGACATCCTTTAATACAGGTGCAGCCTTTTTAATATTAAGATTGTTCCAACCCATGTGAGGGATTTTTAATGGGTCATCATCTGCCTTCATCCCATCAGGAAATCTCTTTACCTTGCCTTTAATAATATCAAGCCCCTTGTGTATGCCAAACTCCTCGCTCTCAGTAAAAAGCAATTGCATACCAAGGCATATCCCAAGAAAGGGCTTGCCCTTTTCTATTGTCTTATAGATAATATCAACAAGGCCGTATTCATTTAGATTGTTCATGCACTTTGCAAACGCGCCAACACCAGGAAGCACAACTGCCTTTGCATTATCAATATCTTTTGGATTGGATGTTACAACAGCAGTGTGCCCAACCTTTTCAAATGCCTTCTGCACACTCCTTAGATTTCCAACACCGTAGTCAATAATAGCAATCACGTTTACCTCAAAATCGATGGCTAATGGCTAAGGGCAAAAGGCTAAGGGTTTTTATCCTTTCGCCTTTAGCCATGCGCCTTTAGCCTTTTTATATCTTTCCTTTTGTTGACATCACACCTTTTATTCTCTCATCAACCGATGTTGCAGCGTCCAGCGCCCTGCCAAATGCCTTGAATACTGCCTCTATGATGTGGTGCGTGTCCCTTCCATACATCACATTTATATGCAGTGTTATGCCGCTGTGATTTACAAATGCCCTGAAAAAATCCTCAACAAGTCCGGGGTCAAAGTTCCTTATCTTGCATTTCTTGCCAATCTGGACATTGTACACAAGATATGGCCTGCCGCTTATATCAAGATTAACTGCTGCAAGCGCCTCATCCATGGGCACTGCTGCGCTGCCGTATCTTTTGATGCCCTTTTTATCGCCAAGCGCGGATGTTACAGCATCGCCAAGCACAATGCCAATATCCTCTACTGTGTGGTGAAAGTCTATCTCTGTGTCGCCCCTTGCTGTTAAATCCATATCAAAAAACCCGTGCCTTGTCATCAGATTCAGCATGTGGTCAAGGAATGGTATGGTTGTATCTATGCAGGCGTCGCCTTTTCCATCAATATTGAGTTTTATTTTTATCTGCGTCTCTGTGGTCTTTCTCTCTACCTTTGCTGTGCGCGGCATAAGCATTCTCCCTTTTAATTTTAGTGTACTGTCATTGCGAGGGACTTTAGTCCCGAAGCAATCTCAAAACGAGATTCCTTCGCTTCGCTCGGAATGACTAATTAAATAGATTTATAAAACACTAACTATCTCCCTTAACGCCTTCAAAAACTCGTCATTCTCCGCTGATGTGCCGATTGTAACCCTGAGACAGTTTCTTAATCTGCCTGACTTATTCATGTTCCTTATAAGTATGCCCCTGTCAATCAGTCCCTTGAATACCTCTTCTGCCTTTTCAATCCTAAAGAGTATAAAATTTGAATCCGAGGGATATACCTCCAAGCTGCCGACCCCTTTCATTTCGTCTATCAGCCTTTCCCTTTCAGATATAATCTTATCAATCTGCTCATCAATAGCTCTTCTGTTTTTCAGAACAGCGCTCGCAATTACTTGTGAGAAGCTGCTTAAGTTATAAGGAAGCCTCACCTTGTTCAGCTCCTTCACAATCCCCTTGCCTGCTATCAATATCCCTACTCTTAAGCCTGCTAATCCGATTTTGGAAAGGGAGCGGAGGATTATCAGGTTCTTATATTTCTTGAGATAAGGCAAAAATGTCTTCTTTGAAAAATCAAAATATGCTTCATCAACTATAACAGAGGAATCTGCCTTTTCAATAATCCTGACAATCCTGTCTTCAGAAAAACAGTTTCCTGTTGGATTATTTGGATAGCTTATGAATACAAGCCTCGGCTTCTCCTTTTTTATTGTATCAATAATCTTATTTACATCAAGATCAAAATTACCATCAAGAGGTATCTCCAATGGAACATATCCCTGCGCCTTTGCGATTATACCATACATGCTGAAGGTCGGCACAGAATAGAGCGCCTTTGCAGAAGAACCGCCAAATGCAGTTACAATCATCTGGATAAGCTCATCAGAGCCGTTGCCTGTCATTACCTCGTCTATATTTACACCAAGCTGAGATGAAATAACCTGCCTGAGGTCATGAGAGCCGCCGTCAGGATAGCGGTTAAGGGAAACCTTATCCGCCTCTTTTAAGACCATGTTTTTTAATTCAGGAGAAAGCGCAAAAGGATTTTCATTTGCATCTAATCGTATCCTTGCCGGAATCTCTGCCACTTCGTATGCCTTTAACCTCAGAACCTCTTTTCGCATGAGTTGTTTGATATTTTTCATTTCTATTTCTTCATCCTTATCCTTACAGATTTTGCATGCGCCTCAAGGCCCTCCATCTCAGCAATCCTTTCAATATTGCCAGCCGATGCAATAAGCTCATCCTTTGGATAGGATATAATACTCATCCTCTTTAAAAAATCCTCAACTGACAAAGGAGAAAAGAACCTTGCAGTGCCGCCTGTCGGCAGTGTGTGGCTCGGCCCTGCAATATAGTCGCCGACTGCTTCAGGCGTGTAAAGGCCGAGAAATATTGCGCCAGCATTCTTTATCAGGCCAAGCAGTTCGTCAGGGTTCTCAACAGAAAGCTCAAGGTGTTCAGGCGCTATCTCATTTGCAATCTTTACAGCCTCATTCAAATCCTCTACCACAACTATTATTCCGTAATCATCAATAGACTTGCGGGTTATTTCTTTCCTTTTTAGTTCAGAAAGCTGTTTTTCTATCTCCTTATTAACCTTCTCTGCTGTCTCCTTTGAAGATGTAACAAATATAGCAGACGCCCTCTCATCATGCTCTGCCTGCGAGAGCATATCCGCTGCAATAAATGCAGGCTCTGCTGTCTCATCTGCAATTATCAGTATTTCGCTTGGTCCTGCAATCATGTCAATATCCACATAGCCGAAAACCAGCTTCTTTGCAACAGCAACATAGATATTTCCGGGGCCGACAATCTTATCAACCTTTGGAATAGTTTTTGTGCCAAAGGCAAGCGCTGCAATCGCCTGAGCGCCGCCAATTTTATAGATTTCATCAATGCCTGCAATATCAGCAGCAACCAATACATTCGGGTCTATTTCACCCTTTGGCGTTGGGACAGTCATTATCAATCTTTCAACACCTGCGGTCTTTGCAGGTATGGCATTCATTAATACTGTTGAAGGATATGACGCCTTGCCGCCGGGCACATACATTCCAACAGATGATAAAGGCCTTACAATCTGTCCGAGAGTTATGCCATCCTTCTCGTATGACCATGACTCAAATCTCTGCCTCTTGTGAAACTCCTTAATCCTTTCAGCAGCATACTGCAGGGTCTCTATATTCTTTTTTGTGGTCTTTGAATAGGCATCCTTTATCTCCTTCTTTTTAATTGCCATGTCCGATGACTTTAAGGAGATGCCATCAAATCTCTTTGTGTATTCAATTACAGCCTCGTCGCCGCGCTCGCGGACATCCTGAAGAATCTTTTTAACCGATGACTCTATCTCTGATATATCTGCATCACCGCGCTCTATTATCCTTTTTATCTCTTTTTTGAAATCAGAGGATTTGTAATTTATAATCTTCATTTTTTATCAAAAGAGACCATCTCTCATTGTAGGGGCAACCCTGTGTGGTTGCCCTCATGTGGGCGGCCACATAGGGCCGCCCCTACATTAAACAAAATCCTAAATTCCCGCTCAAAGACTCTGCGGGAATGACATATTAGGTAATAAATATTTTTTACTGCACTGCCTTCTTTACAGCCTCTATTATCTCCTTAACCCTCTTATACTTTATCTTCATGCTTGCACGGTTCACAATAAGCCTTGCCGTGGACTCTGAAACCCTCTCTACTACCTCAAGGCCATTATCCTTCAATGTCTGGCCTGTGGAAATTAAATCAAGTATCCTGTCTGAAAGGCCTGTTAATGGCGCAAGCTCTATTGAGCCATAGAGCTTTATTATCTCTACCTGAAGCCCCTTCTGGCTGAAATACCTCTCAGCAATATTTGGATACTTGGTTGCAATGCGCAATTTTGACAAACCCTCTTTGCCTCCAAGCAGCTTCTCTTTCTCCGGCTTTGCAATTACAATCTGGCAATAGCCGTATTTCAAATCAAGAGGCTCATAAACATCCTTGCCTTGTTCCATCAGAATATCCTTTCCAACTATCCCGATATCAGCAGCTCCATACTCCACATAGGTCGGAACATCAGTTGCCCTGATAATCAGAAACTTAACATTTGACCTTGGCGCATCAAGGATAAGCCTTCTTGTCTTTTTCAGGTCTTCCTTTATTTTAATGCCAATCTTAGAAAAAAGCTTTATAGAAGGCTCAAGAAGCTTGCCCTTTGGCAGGGCAATGGTTAAATAATCTTTAGATTCTGACTTCTGACTTCTAACTTCTGACTTCTTCATCCATTAACCCTTTTTATCTTTGCGCCTAAAGCCGACATCTTCTTCTCTATCATCTCATAACCCCTGTCAAGG
Source organism: Nitrospirota bacterium (assembly GCA_023248415.1). Lineage (GTDB taxonomy): Bacteria > Nitrospirota > CAKKRA01 > 9FT-COMBO-42-15 > 9FT-COMBO-42-15 > 9FT-COMBO-42-15. Next base: position 10,133 of record JAHFEP010000004.1, on the reverse strand, counting down.
TGATATATACGGGAAATTTCTGTCTCGCCTTCTGCAGCAAGGCCTGCAAGGATTAATGAAGCGCTTGCCCGCAAATCAGTTGCCATCACAGGCGCGCCGCTCAGCCTTGCCGCGCCCTTTACAACAGCAGTATTCCCCTGAATCTTTATATCTGCGCCCATCCTCTTTAGCTCTGAGACATGGGTAAACCTGTTTTCAAAAATAGTCTCTGTTATTATGCTTGTTCCCTCTGCTATGCTCATTAAGGCCATAAACTGTGCCTGCATATCTGTTGGGAATCCGGGATAGGGAAGGGTTTTTGCGTCTGATGCCTTAAGCCCGCCCTTTCTTTTCACCCTCATAGAATCAGCCTCTTCTGTAACATCTACACCTGTCTCTTTAAGCTTTGATATTACTGCGTCAAGATGTCTGGGAATACAGTTCTTTATCAAAACATCGCCTTCTGTAATAGCAGAGGCAGCAGCGTAAGTTCCTGCCTCAATGCGGTCTGGCATGACCCTGTATTCTGTCCCTTTTAGTGAATCAACACCCTCTATTGTAATAACATCTGTCCCGGCGCCAGAAATCTTTGCGCCCATTTTATTTAAGAAGTTTGACAGGTCAACTACCTCTGGCTCGCATGCAGCGTTTTCAATCACTGTAGCGCCTTTTGCAAGGGCTGCTGCCATCATCAGATTCTCTGTGCCTGTTACAGTGGAGATATCAAGATATATCTTTGCGCCTTTAAGCCTCTTTGCCTTTATCCACACATAGCCGTGCTCAAGCTTTATCTCTGCGCCCATCTTCTCAAGACCCATGAGATGAAGATTAATAGGCCTTGCGCCAATGGCACAGCCGCCTGGGAGAGAGACCTTTGCCTCGCCGCATCTGACAATCAGAGGGCCGAGAACAAGGACAGACGCCCTCATTGTCTTAACAAGGTCATAAGGGGCATCGCATTTGACAAGCGCCCTTGTATTTATACTGATGGTATTATTCTCTTCAATGCCCTTGACCTCTGCGCCAATGTAGCTGATAAGCCTTCCCATTGTAGCAACATCCATAAGCTTTGGGACATTGTGTATAATACACTCTGACTGCGTAAGAAGAGAGGCAGCCATTATAGGAAGGGCTGCATTCTTTGCCCCGCTAATTACAACCTCTCCCTTAAGCTTGATACCGCCGTTGATTATAATCTTTTGCAATCTTTGTTTATAACCTCACTAATAGGCTACAGGCGCCTTTTGCCTTTAGCCCTTAGCCCTTTGCTCTTTGCCCTTTGCCCTTTGCCTTTAGCCCTTAGCCTTTAGCCCTTAGCCTTTTGCTCTTTGCCCTTTGCCCTTTGCCTTTAGCCTTTTTACAGGCCCTTCAGCCTCTCCGCATTATCAGAGGTTGTCAGGGCATCTATAAATTCATCTATGCTGCCATCCAGCACAGCCTCAAGCTTATAAAGGCTCAAGCCGACACGATGGTCTGTAACCCTGTTCTGCGGATAATTGTATGTCCGTATCTTTTCGCTCCTGTCGCCGCTTCCAATCTGCGATTTCCTTGATTGGGCAATTTCAGCCTCCTGCTTTTCTCTTTCTATCTCCATGAGCCTTGAACGTAGTATACGCATTGCCTTATTCTTATTCTTTAATTGCGAGCGCTCATCCTGGCAGTTTACAGCAATACCTGTTGGGATATGGGTAATCCTTATTGCTGAATAAGTAGTATTTACGCTCTGCCCACCCGGGCCTGATGAACAGGAGGTATCAATGCGCAGATCCTTCTGGTCAATCTTAACATCTACATCCTCTGCCTCAGGCATAACTGCAACAGTAACTGTTGATGTATGAATCCTGCCGCCTGTCTCTGTTACAGGAATGCGCTGAACACGGTGCACACCGCTTTCATATTTAAGCTTGCTGTATGCGCCCTTTCCCTCAATCAGCGCAATTATCTCCTTAAAGCCGCCAACGCCTGTTGAGTTTGAATCAAGCACCTCAACCTTCCATCTCTTTTTCTCTGCATACCTTGAATACATCCTGAAAAGCTCTGCAGCAAACAACCCTGCCTCATCGCCGCCTGCGCCAGCCCTTATTTCAAGGAAGATATTTTTTGTGTCATTTGGGTCTTTTGGAACGAGAAGCAGCTTTATTTCATCCTCTAATCTGCCTTTTTTCTTCTCAAGCTCTTCAAGCTCAATCCTTGCAAGCTCCTGAAAATCTGACTCTCCCTTAGAATCTCTCAAGAGGGCTGTTGTATCCTCTATCTGCTTTAAGACATCTTTGTACACCTCATACTTATCCACTAACTCAGAAATATCCGCCTGTTCCTTGGCATATTTCTGAAACTCTGATGGATTTGAAATGACCTTCGGGTCGCTCATCAGCCTTGAAAGCTCTTCGTATTTTTCTTTTACTGCCTCTAATTTCTGAAACATAATTAAAAACCTCTAATTGTTTGTCTATGCTGTCATTGCGAGTCTGCCGAAGGCAGACGAAGCAATCCCGCATGAGATTCCTTCGCTCTGCTCGGAATGACTAAAACAGCGCCCAAATAAAAAACCCCGCTCGGTTTGCGGGGTTTTAATTAATTACAGGCTCTATTGCTACAGCCTCTTTTAAGGCCATTACAGCCACCTCTATCTGCTCATCAGTAGGCTCTCTTGTTGTAAGCCTCTGGAGCCATAACCCCGGCAATATCAGATATCTTATAAATCTATGATGCATCTTTTTACTGCTTAGCTTTATAAATTCATATGCAATGCCTGCTATTACTGGAATCAGAACAATCCTTGCCAATACCTTGTATAAAAGCTCCCACTCTCTGGGTATAAATGAAAATGTAACAATGCTTACCAGCATAACCATTAATAAAAAGCTTGTGCCGCACCTTGGATGAAGTATGCTGTATTTTTTTGCATGGGCAACATCCACTTTCTCTCCTGCCTCAAACGCGTATACTGCCTTATGCTCTGCGCCATGATATTGAAAGACCCTCTCTATATCCTTTAAAAAAGAGATGGCTATAACATAACCAAGAAATATAATAACCCTTAAAACACCATCAATCGCATTAAAAACAAGGGAGCTTCTTTCAATAACAGGAAATGGCATTTGAAGAAGCCATGTAATCAAAAGCGGAAGTATCAGAAATATAAATATACCTATGCCAAAGGCAGCAAGGATGGTAATGCCCATTAAAAAGCCGCTGCTACTATTATCCTTTGCATCCTCTCCCAATGCCTCTTTTGCAGAAAAATTCAAAGCCCTTATGCCGAGCAGTAGGGCATCAATAAGCGCCGGCACGCCTCTTATAACAGGCCATTTAACAACTGCCTTTCCTGTAAAGAACCTTATTGATTCCTTCCAGACCGCTATCTGGCCGTCAGGCCTTCTCACTGCAACTGCAAAGGCATTTGGTGACCTCATCATCACCCCTTCTATTACTGCCTGGCCGCCTATATTCATTGAACTAATTTAAGCTGCTCCCTTTGTCTTTGCCTTGGCCGCTGTCTTTACCGCAGGCTTTTCCTCTTTCTTTTCTACCTTCTGATACCTCTTCTTAAACCTTTCTACGCGGCCTTCGGTGTCAACGATCTTCTGTGTGCCTGTAAATAACGGGTGGCATGCAGAGCATATATCCACCTTAAGGTCTTTTATTGTTGACCTTGTCTTTACAACCGAACCGCAGGCGCAGATAATCGCTGTTTCAATGTATGATGGGTGTATATCCGGCTTCATTATTTCCTCCTAAAAATTAATAATGCCCTAATGAATAGGGCGCAACCTATTTTTACCTGTTCATCATGTCAAGGAAATCCTTATTGCTCTTAGTCCCCTTCATCTTATCAAGCAGGAATTCCATGCTCTCTACAGTGCTAAGCGGATTCAGAACCTTTCTGAGTATCCACATCTTGTTCAGAACTTCCTTATCTACAAGCAGCTCTTCTTTTCTCGTTCCAGAAGAATTCATATCAATTGCCGGGAACACCCTCTTATCAACGAGCTTCCTGTCAAGATGGAGCTCCATATTGCCTGTTCCTTTAAACTCTTCAAAGATAACATCATCCATCCTGCTGCCTGTATCAACAAGCGCAGTGGCAATAATCGTAAGGCTGCCTCCCTTTTCAATATTTCTTGCAGCGCCAAAAAACCTCTTGGGCCTCTGAAGCGCATTTGCATCAACACCGCCTGAGAGCACCTTGCCGCTCGGAGGAACAATCATATTATACGCACGGGCAAGGCGCGTAATGCTGTCTAAAAGTATTACAACATCTTTATTATGCTCAACAAGCCTCTTTGCCTTTTCAATCACCATCTCAGATACCTGAACATGCCGCTGTGCAGGCTCGTCAAAGGTAGAGCTTACAACCTCTCCCTTTACCTGGCGCTGCATATCAGTAACCTCTTCCGGACGCTCATCTATGAGAAGAACAATAAGGGCTATCTCAGGATGGTTCTTTGCGATAGCTTTTGCTATAGACTGAAGAAGCATGGTCTTGCCTGTCCTTGGCGGCGCAACAATAAGTCCCCTCTGCCCCTTGCCTATAGGCGTAATAAGCTCCATTACCCTAGTGGACATATCCTTCTGGTCATATTCCAATTTCAGTTTTTCATCAGGAAATATCGGGGTAAGGTTGTCAAATAATATCTTATCCCTTGCAATCTCCGGGTCTTCAAAGTTTATCTTTTCAACCTTTAAAAGTGCGAAATAGCGCTCGCTTTCCTTTGGCGGCCTTATCTGGCCTGATACTGTATCGCCTGTCCTCATGTTGAATCGCCTTATCTGAGACGGTGAGACATATATATCATCAGGACCCGGCAGATAATTATAATCAGGCGCCCTAAGGAATCCGAAGCCGTCCGGCAGGGTCTCAAGAACACCCTCGCCATATATAACGCCGTTCTTATCGCTCTGGGCCTGGAGTATGGCAAAGATAAGCTCCTGCCTCCTCAGGCTGGCAGCGCCCTCAACCTTAAGCTCCTTTGCCACTTGTGTCAACTCTTCAATATTCTTTTCTTTTAAATCAACTAAATTCATAAAATTATACTCCTAAAAATTAGATACCTTAGTATCTCCTTGTTTTTAATATTTGCTTCATATATTGATTATTATACCTACCTTCATTGGAATTCTTTTAGATGTGAAAACTAAGAGGCTGGCGCAAATGGAATTTTATACCTCAATGCTCACCATGCCTTTTTAATAGGTTTTTCCAAAAGGATTGTGACAATGTACAGAAGGCACCCTTTATTTTCTTATTTTGTTTTTAATTTAAGGCTTGTTGAATTATATTTAGAAGGAACACCTTAATAACAATTATTAGTATACAATATAATTTATTTCTTGTCAATATCCTTTTTATCTGCCGCCTGTTCAACAGGCTGCTGAACCGGCGCTGTCTTTTCCTGCTTTACCTTATCAACCACTGATGAGCCACCCTGCTCCTTTGATAGGTATGCAAGGCTTAAAGATGTCAGCATAAATACAACAGCAGCAATAGTTGTAAGCCTGCTTAAGAATGTCCCTGCCCCCCTGCTCCCGAATATGGTCTGGCTTGAACCGCCAAACGCCGCTCCGACATCAGAACCTTTGCCTGTCTGAAGCAGAACGATTAGTATCATTATAATACTCACTACTACATGCACTATAACCAGCAATGTTGTCATTCTATTGAATACCTCCCCTGAAAATAGTCTAATTCTAATATCAAATTTGCCTGCTTGTCAACATAAAAATATTTTTTTTGCCTTTAGCCCTTATTTACCATTTTTAATTACATCGGAAAGCGCCCTGCTAAGCTGTTCTGCCTCATAGGGTTTGGCAAGAACACCGCAGTACCCATATTTTCTGAATTCAGCCATAACAGGGTCTTCAGAATACCCGCTGGACACAATGGCCTTTACTTCTGGGTCTATCTCAAGCAATTTTTTAATAGCCTCTTTGCCTCCCATACCGCCTGGGATGGTCAGGTCCATTATAACAGCATCAAACGGCCTGCCGGATTCCATACCTTTTTTGTATAGTTCAATCGCCTCAGCGCCGTCTTTGGCAGCCCCTACCTCATATCCAATATACTTCAGTACGCTGCCTGCTGCATCTCTAACTATATCTTCATCATCCATTATTAGAATCTTCCCCTTGCCAAAAAGAGGGCTCTTCTCTGTTTTCTCTTTGGCAGAAATTTTCTTGTGTGATGCAGGAAGATAAATATAAAAAGTCGTTCCGTCTCCCGGCTTTGACTCCACACTTATATGGCCATTATGGTTCCTGATAATAGAATAGGTGGTGGCAAGGCCAAGGCCGCTTCCCTTTGGCTTGGTTGTAAAATAAGGGTCAAATATCTTTTTAAGGTTTTCAGCAGGGATTCCGATACCGTTATCCTGAATGAGAATCTTAATATAATCACCCCTCAGCAGGGGCAGGCTATTTTCCGCCTCAGTGTGCTTTACTGTCATGTTCTCACAATTAACACGAATTGCCCCGCCGTCTGTCATGGCCTGCACAGCATTAAGTATTATATTATGGATAACCTGGCTTATCTGCCCCTCATCCACCTCAGCAGACCAGAGATTCTCTGAAAAATAAAAATCACATAAGATATCTGAACCTCTCAGGGCAAAGCCTGCTGAATCTTTAATCAATTCTACTAAAGAGGCCACCCTCTTAACAGGGGCGCCGCCCTTGGCAAAGATAAGCAGACGCTGTGTCAGATCCCTGGCGCGCATAGATGCCTTCTCTGCCTCAGATAATCTTTGATATATAAAATCTTCTGGATTGACATATGTCTTTGCAAGTGAGATATTCGCCAGAATCGCAGTTAGAATGTTATTAAAATCGTGGGCAATGCCGCCTGCAAGGACGCCCAGTGATTCTAATTTGCAGGTTTTTAATAAATGCTCTTCCATCCTCTTCCGTTCTGCTAAATCACGGAAAATAGCGACAAACCCCAATGTTTTTCCGCTCGGATCCTTCACAGGGGAGCTATGTGTTTCAGCCGCAAGCAGGGTGCCGTCTTTACGACGGTACCGCATCTCGTACGGTCTTCCATGCCCTGTTGCCCCAACATGATAGCGCAGCCGTCCCTGCTCTTCATAGTCGGATTTTTCTGCGTACAGGATTTCAGTGGTCTTTCCCTGAAGCTCCGCGTGCGTATACCCAAGGATTGACTGCACTGCCGGATTGCACATAACAATGCGCCTGTTAACATCTGCAAATATTACTGCATCTGGTATAAAGTTAAACATTGCCTCAAATTCAGCCTTGCTGTGCGCCAGTGATTCTTCTGTCTGCTTGCGTTCAATTGCATTGGCAAGCACATTTGCCACTGCCTGTAGAAAATGGATATCATCCTTAGTAAAAAACCTCAGACGGGTTGTATGGACGCCTAAAACGCCAAAAGGCCGTCCTTTGCCATGGATAATAACACTCATACCGCTTACTACGTTGTGGTCATGAAGCAGAGGCGGCCCATTAAACCGTGTTTCTGTGCGAAGGTTTTCTACAATTACAGGCTCACTGGAAAGCAGGGTATAGCCTGCCTGTGAATTAACTTCGGCGCCAACTGTTGCAAATCCAACCAGACCATCCTTCCATCCTACACCTGAACGAAGCAGCAAAACATCCCCTTCTAAAAGGAGTTCCAGTATCTTTGAATACTCAACATCAAGGGTTTTTGCAGTAATGGCTACTGCTTCGTCAAATAATTTATCAAGCCCAATGCCAAGCAGGGCATCCTGCCCCAATTTAGCCACTGCTGCCTGCTGTTGGATACGGGCGCTTAGTTCTTCTTCTGCCCTTTTATTTATATCACTAATGCTGCTCATTTGTCTTTTATCCCCTTTTTCTATAGACTAACATATCTAAACCCTTATCTATTGTCAATACTTAACATAATCTTGACAAAATATGTCTATTTTACTATAATTCATAAATTGAATAATAATAACAATCTGTGCCAAAGGGCAGCCGAAGGCTTTAGAGCCTGCGTCCAAAGGATAGGGGGTGAGAAAAGCAGAAATAAGAACCAAGAGATAAGAATTAAGAAGCAAGCAAATCCACAAATAAATTTAAAATACGAAAGGGGAAATTTATTATGAAAAAAAACGTTTCTATTGTAATCCTGTCTTTAATCAGTATGTTTTTATTCACCTCAGCAATTCTCGCTGCAGAGGCAACATCTGTTAAGATTACAAAATGCCAGTATGAAGATATGGAAGAAACCCTTATAGTAGAGTATGATTTTGTAAAGGGGCCAAAAGGCGACCATGTTCATCTATGGATAGACGGAAAAGAAAAGAAGGCCGTCAAACAGCCAAAGGGATTCAAGCTCACAGGTGTAAAACTTTCTAAAGGCGAGCGTAATGTTGAGCTAAGGGTAAATGATGCGAGCCATACTGAGCTCGGTGTAAATGACACCTATAAATTAACTGTGAAATAATGAAAAAGGTATTAATTGCCATAGACGGCTCGCCTAATTCAAAGAAAACACTTTTAGAGGGGGCGTCTCTTGCAAAAAAGAACAAGGCAAAGCTTACCTTAGTTACTGTTGCGCAAACAACCTTTGAAGCTGACCTGAATGAAAATGAGATTAAATTGCTTAAGGATGCAGTGATTTTAAAGGCAAGGGTCTTTTTAGAAGAGACTGCATCTGCCTTAAAAAAACTAAAGATAAAGGCAGATGCAGTCTTAAGAGAGGGAGACCCTGCAAACGAGATACTATTGGCTGCAAATGAGATAAAGCCTGATATCATTATTGTAGGCTCCAGGGGAAAGGGAAAGATTGCAAGATTTCTGCTTGGAAGCGTGTCAAGGAAGATTGCAGAACTTGCCAAATGCTCTGTCCTTGTTGTTAAATAATAGAGGAAACCAATGCTCGCATCTGACCTGCTTGTCAACTGCCTTAAAAAAGAGGGTGTTGAATATATCTTTGGCATACCGGGAGAAGAGACCCTCTATATAATGGAGTCCCTGCGCAAGGGAAAGATACAGTTTATCCCTACAAGGCATGAGCAGGGCGCTGCATTTATGGCAAATGTCTACGGCAGGCTGACAGGAAGACCCGGCGTCTGCCTTGCCACACTCGGCCCCGGCGCATCCAATCTTTTGACAGGCGTTGCTGACGCATATTTAGACCGCGCGCCGCTTGTTGCAATAACAGCCCAGACCTCTTTAAAAAAGTCGCACAAGGAATCCCACCAGTATATAGATATTGTTAAAATGTTTCAGCCAGCAACAAAATGGAATGCACGGGTTGAAAGGCCAGAGGTTATTCCAGAGATAGTGAGAAAGGCATTTAAGATTGCACAGCTTGAAAAACCCGGTTCAACGCACATTGAACTTCCGGAGGATATAGCTGCATCAAAGACACACGGCAGCCCATTAACAGGCGACGGCATAGAATATCCCCTTCCAAATCCTGATGCAATAAAAAGGGCTGCCTCTATTATTGAGCAGGCTAAGAGCCCGATTATATTAGTCGGCAATGGTGTAACCCGCAGAAGGGCGGCAGAGGAGCTAAAGGAATTTGCCGAGCATCTCCAGATTCCTATTACAAATACCTTTATGGGAAAAGGCTCTATTGATTATAGAAATCCACTTTCACTCTTTACAGTAGGCCTTCAGGCGCGGGACTGGATAATGTGCGGCTTTGACCGCGCAGATGTGGTAATTGCCATTGGCTATGACTTTGTTGAATACTCGCCTTCCCACTGGAACCGCGATAAGAAAAAGAGGATAATCCATATTGATGTTGTGCCGAGCGAGATAGATGAATATTACATGCCTGAGGCAGAGATTGTATCTGAAATAAAGGACAGTCTGAAGGCGCTGACAGGCATATTGAAAGGGAAAAAGAGATTCAAGATATACACTGCATTAAGGGAGACTATCTTAAAAGAACTTACAGAGTATAAAAGCGACAACTCCTTTCCAATGAAGCCGCAGAAGGTTGCATCAGATTTAAGGGCTGCATTAGGGCCAGATGATATTTTAATATCAGATGTTGGAGCGCATAAGCTCTGGATAGCAAGGATGTTCCCAACTTACAAGCCGAATACTGTATTAATCTCAAATGGCTATGCAGCAATGGGCATTGCCCTGCCGGGAGCAATTGCTGCAAAGCTTGTCCATCCTGATAAAAATGTAGTTGCTGTTGTTGGCGACGG
>JAHFEP010000258.1 GCA_023248415.1 Nitrospirota bacterium | reverse complement strand
TTAATGTTCTTGAATAAAACTTTTCTCTGTGGTAAGTTTAACACATGTCCAAACCTGTTGTTGCAATTATTGGAAGGCCGAATGTCGGGAAGTCCACGCTCTTTAATAGAATTGTCGGGAGGCCGGTTGCCATTGTAGAGGATATCCCTGGTGTAACAAGGGACAGAAACTATGCACACGCCTCATGGCTTGATAAGGAGTTCACACTTATTGATACAGGAGGCTTTGAGCCAACAACCACAAACAATATACTCCGCCTTGTTAAAGAGCAGACAAAGCTTGCTATTGAGGAGGCTGAGGTAATAATTTTTTTAATGGATGGAAAAGACGGTCTTACTCCAATAGACAGCGAGATTACAGCCTATCTGAGAAAGGTTGAAAAGCCTGTTGTCTATGCAGTAAACAAGATTGACAGCAAAAAGAGGGAGGCGATACTGCCTGAGTTTTACAGCCTCGGCATTGAAAATATAATCCCTGTCTCTGCAGCACACAGCCTTGGCATTGACGATCTGCTTGATGCAGTCTGTAGTCATATATCAGCAGTGAAGATAGAGGAAATAGAGGTAGCCGGGATTCCAAAGATTGCTATTGTTGGAAGGCCCAATGTAGGCAAGTCTACAATCGTAAATGCGCTCATTGGCAAGGAGAGGATGATTACCAGCGAGATACCAGGGACAACAAGGGATTCAATTGATACGCTTGTAAGGTATAATAAAAGGGATTATATAATTATAGACACTGCTGGCATGAGAAAAAGGCCGAAGATTGCTGAGGCTGTTGAAAGGTACAGCGTGCTCCGCGCGCTCAGAAGCATTGATAAATGCGATATTGCTATTTTAATGATAGACGGTTTTGAAGGCATGACAGACCAGGACTTAAAAATTGCGAGCTATATAAAAGACGGGGGCAAGGGCTGCATTGTGGCAGTAAATAAATGGGACCTGGTTGAAAAGGACACAAAGACAGCAGACCAATACAGCAGGGCAATAAATGCTAAGCTACATTTTATGAACTATGCGCCAATACTCTATATCTCCGCATTAACAAAGCAGCGTGTGGCAAGGATATATCCCTTGATAGACGAGATAATATCAGAGTACTCAAAACGTATTTCAACAGGCGACTTAAACAGGGTATTTGAAACTATTAAAAAAGGCCATGTGCCTCCAATGCACAGGGGCAGGGAGGTAAAGTTTTTTTACATCACGCAGGTATCCATAAGGCCCCCGAGCTTTATCGTCTTCTGCAATTATCCAGAGGCAGTTAAGGAGGATTATATCCGCTATATGGAAAAGGGCATCCGCAATGCCTTTGGCTTTATTGGCACACCCATAAAAATATTTATAAAAAAGAGGAAAGGCAGGTGAGGACAGTCAGGGTCTTAATCAAATCCATGATTGACTTCTGGTGGGACGACTGCTTTACCCATGCTGCTGCCATATCATACTTTGCATTGATGTCATTATTCCCGCTTTTAATTATTATTATATCAGGCTTGATATCTATCTTTGGAACAAATGAGGAGGTCAGCATACACCTTGTCCCGTTTTTCAAAATATTTTTTCCTCAAATAGATCCCTCTATCATTAAAGAAATAAAAAGACTGGCAGGGACAAAGGGCTTTTTAGATATTATTAATGCTGCAATATTCCTCTGGATGGCCATACAGGTCTTTTATTCCATTGAATACGCAATCAATATCGCATTTAAGACAAAGACGCTCAGAACATTCATTTACACAACTGTTATCTCGATATTTATGGTCTTTCTGTCAGGCATACTCTATCTAACCTCTATAGGCATTACATCTGTAACGAAGATATTAAAGGTAGCAAAGATAGACCTTGTAGGCATTCCTTATATTGAGATATCTATAAATTTTCTATTTATCCATAATACACTGATAAATTATGTAATCCCATTTATCCTTGTCTTCTTATCATTAATATGGATATATAAATTTCTTCCAACTAAAAAGGTTAAAATAAAGGATGCGGCAACAGGCGCATTACTAACAGCCATCCTGTGGGAGGTCGCAAAGCACCTCTTTACATGGTATGTGGGAGAGGTGGCAAATTTAAAGAGCCTTTACGGCTCCCTGTCTACAATAGTTGTATTCCTATTATGGATATATTATTCTGCATCTATCTTATTATATGGGGCAGAGGTGGTTTTTCATTTAGGAAGCCAATCAACCCGAACCCGAGCTCCAGTTAAAAGGGGCGGAAAGTAGTGGCAAGTTTTACATCCCCCTCTATCCATTTATCCAGACCTCTGGATTCTTTCTCTGGATAAAGGAATCCAATTATGCTATCATTATCAGGTCTCATGCTCAACAAAGGATTTTCGAATATATATAGGTATTCTATAACAGAATCAGGAGACCCTCGACATTGGGATATCGCTCGCCTTATGTGTTTGAACAGGAAGCTGCAGTAGCTTAACTGTGTGTCCAATATTTCGAGGGAAGATCAGATTAATTCAACTTGATAGTTTATAAATGTCATAAAATTTGTTTTATGTTAAGAAAAAAATGGTGTAGAAAAAGCAAATATGGATAAACCATTTTACCACACACCTGAAATCTCAAATGCAATATTTGGGAAAGATATTAAGCTGCTTCCTTCGGTTGATGATTTATTTGAGTTAGAGTTGGCTAATTTAGAGTATAATGTTTTGAACGAAGATGAACTGGTAGAAAGAAGCGCTTTTTTTCAGTCTGTAAATGGAAGACCGACCAAACATTTTCAACTTTATTCTGAGCGACCTATCGCACTTTCAGAAAACCGTTCTGCACAAACAAAAAACTATTTTGAAAATGGTCAATTTTCAACTGGCTATGCCACACATGGTCTTTTCCCTTATCGTGGCAAATTTCATCCTCAATTGATTAAGGGACTGTTAAATATAATAGGCATTAAAAAAGGAGGGATTATTCTTGATCCGATGTGTGGAAGTGGAACGGCTAACATTGAAGCAGCCTTAATGGGAATTAACTCATATGCGGTTGACCAAAGCCCATTCTGCCAGTTTATGACACAGACTAAATTTGAAGCATTAACTGTTAATATTGAGTTATTAAAAGGACTGCTTCAACAAACCCAAAAACTTTTTGATTTTTTTGATGTTAAGGATGTGGCAGCACAATTAGAAAAGATTAAAGACCCGGAGAAGCTAAAAATTTATGATTTGACATTACTGGCTTTCTTGGATGCTATGGGTTATGCACTGCGGGTTACTAAATCTAATCATAAGCAATTATTTGAGAAGGTATTACAACGTTACCAAATAACGGTGTTTGATTTTTTAACTAATCCTTATTATAAAAGAGAGGCAATTGGATATGTAAAAGTGCTGCATAATGCAAATGCTTTAAAACTGGAATTGAATGATGAGTCTGTTGACGGTGTTATTACTTCACCCCCTTATTCCTTTGCCATTGATTATGTTAAGAACGATGAAGCCCAGTTGAAATATCTGGGGTACGATACTGAAACAATTAAATCAAAAATGGTCGGATTAAACGGAAAAAATAAAGATGAGCGATTAAATAATTATTTTAATGACATGGCTGTTGTCTGCTCTGAAATTGCACGGGTTTTA
>JAHFEP010000361.1 GCA_023248415.1 Nitrospirota bacterium | reverse complement strand
TTTTGGTCAAAGACAGAGATAGCAATGCGGTTTTTAAAAAAGCCATAATCACAGAAGCCTAAGTTAAAAAATTCAGCAGCGTCTTTTGAAAGATTTCTGTTTAAAAGATAGGGATGAGAATAGGAGAGTTGTAGCGGCTGGATAGAAGTGTTATAAAAGGTAAAATTGATTTTTTGAAGAGCCTCTTTAAAGGAGAGGTTTTCCATTTTCATGACAAAATCAATGACAGAGCCGCCGCCACAATGAGAAAAGCAGTTGAAGAGATTTTTATTTAAATCCACCTGGAAAGCGTTTAAATTATCACCGTTATGGATAGGGCAAGGGCCAAAAAGATGGTTATTGCCGGATTTTTTAAGGTTTATGTTATAAAAGGCAAGAATATCAGCCATGGAAATATCCGTTTTTATTTTATTTGCATCAATAAACATAGGGCCCTCTCAAATTTCTTTTGAAATTTTAAAGATAACCTCTTCGTCAAGTTTGAATAATTTTTGAGCAGCGCCATAGATAAGGGCCTGTTCCATAAGCTTCAGGATAACCCTTTGAGCCCCGTTAGAGAGGTTAAAAATAATCTCACAGGCCTGATTGTTAAAGGGGTTTTCAGAAGAGCCAGCTTTTTTGATAATATGATCAATAAAAAGTTTTGTATCTGAAGAGGATAAAGGTTCAAGCTTTATGTGAAGTTTTATTCTCTGATAAAAGCTTTCAAAAGCAGGACGATTAAGGCGATCAATAAGGTAAGGCTGGCTAATAAGAATAAACAAGACAGGTTCAAGAGAATCATAATTGAAATTAGATAATAATTGCAGTTCGTGAAAATTAGCAGTAGTAAAAAAATGGGCCTCATCAAAGATGATTATTGGAAAGACTTTTTGATTCAGGGCTGAATCTGATATGGACTCCTGGATATTTCTGAACAGGGAATCCTTTCTGCAAGGTATCACACCGGATAAAAGGAAGGAAATCTGGCGGTAAAACTCAATAACTGAAACCGTTGATAAAGCCGCATAAACGGGTTTAAAGAAACTTGAGTTGAGTTTTTCAACAAAAGAACGGACCAGGGTTGTCTTGCCTACTCCTGAATTTCCAGTAATAAGGACAATTCCCCCTTTATTTTTCATGAACTCAAGCCGTGAAAAACCTTCCTTGAAACTTTCAGCTTGAAAAAGTTCTTCAGCAGGAAAATTTTTAATATTAATTTCTCTTTTAAGCTGATAAAAGGTTCTGTACATTATTTTTCTCCTTTTAAAAGCTTGGAATAACTTGTGTTGATAAACGGACGATTGGCATTTTCAACAAGATTGACTTCTTTTAGCTTTTTGTTTTCAAAAAAGAAGTCAAAAGGGCGATCAAGGTTAAACTTAACCTCAATATATTCCTGAACATGGGTCATATTGACTTCATAAAACCTGTTGTTAATTCTGATTGTGCCATCAAGGCGCACCCGTCGTTTAAGGGAAGCCAGAAAATACTCCTCAAGAAGGGAATCCCGTAGTCTTCTTATTTTTATTTCAGGCAGCAATCTTTGAAATTTGGAAAGAGGAGCTTCTTTTAAAGTTCCGTGCTCCCTTGTATGATAAATTTTGTCTATGAAGTCAGTAAAAGCCTGATTCAGTTCAAGAATTGAAATTTGTTTGAAATCTTTGACCAAAGGATAAAACATCTGGCCGATTGTACGATTAAATCTTTCAATTTTTGCTTTTGCTTCAGGATCCTGCTTATCCGTATGGCACAGGGCAATACCAAGTTTTCCACAAAGCTCTGTGATGTAAAGTCCAATATAAACGCTACCCCTGTCACAATACAAGATTTCAGGAAGACCATAAATTGAAATTGCCTTTTTTAAGGTTCTTGCAAATAAAGAGGTGTCTTCATTAAAACCCCATTCATAGCCAACAAGTATTCTTGAACTGTCGTCAATAATAGCGCAAAGATAGGTTCCTTTTAAAACCTTGTTTTGCCTTATGCTTTTTCCATGCTTGAAATCAATCATCCATAACTGATTCGGAAATTCTTTTTCAAATTTTTTCCTCTCTTTTTGAGGAACCTTTTTAAAAATTCCCTTGCTCCTGACATAATTCCTCAAGGCTTCATAAGAAAGTTCCTCTTTTTTTATAAAGGAAGAAGCAATCAGCTTGTAATAAAGATCGGCTACAGAAACCGGAGGCTTGTCCTCTATTACTTTTTCTAACCCAAGAACAACTTTTTCACTGATCTTCTTGAATTTCCCCTTGTCACTTCGCTCCTTCTGCTTTAACCCCTCTAACCCAAATTTCCGGTATTTTCTCAACCAGCCCTTCAAAGTAGAGACCTTTAAATAATAGACATTCTCGCTGTCTGGCGGTATCTTTATTCCTTCCGCGGATAGTTTCCTGAAATATTCGTTTTGTCCTTTTTCCGTTCCAAATAAGACAGGCGCTATTACTGAATATGTATGCACCTCAATTTTTTCCGTATTTCCTGGCAATCTCATTGCTTTCTCCTTTCTTTTTTTGGTTTTTGCCAGGTTTCTTTCTACAATACAGATATTTATTGGTCATTACCGAATTTTGGGATTTTTGAACTTTTTTCCCCTGAAGTTTTTCCAATTCCGCCGGTTTTTTTATTGTCAGATTATTTTTTTGAACCGTTTGCTGCTTTTTAGCCTGAATTCCCTGATTTTAGACGCTACTAGCTTGTTATTTTTTATTCTGAGCCTTAAGGACTATATCCTGAACAACCCTAAAAGCCCCAAACCAGCTTTTGATAAACAGTTCTGATAAATTAAATTGTAAAAAGTCAGATCCTTAACCTTTTGGCTGATAAAATCAGTAAAAGTCCGGAAGGAAATTAATTTTGAGGTCAATAAACGATTGAAGGCAAGCGATACACGCCTCATTGCCTGAAGTATCGGTTTTATACTTTTTATCTCATATTTTAAAAAACAATAATCCTCCACTTCCTTGTAAGACTTTTGTTCCTTTACTTTTTTCTCAACAATATCTTCTACTACTTCAAGGGTTCTTCTTACATAATAAACAACATCACAAGGATAGATTGTCACATTCCTTATCAGAACTTCTTTGCCACTCTTGATTCTTACCTCTGCCCTTATAAGTTCAAATTCTGCAAGGCTTCCCTCTCTTAGATAAAGTCTTTTCCGGTAATAACTGTCATGATACCTGAAAGAAATAAGCCCCTCTATTTCTTCTGCCACTTTCCTCGCTTCTTCAATTATTTCTTCCTTATCCTTTTTTTATATTCTTGATGATTAAGATTGATTTGGATATTTATTTCCACGGCTATCCTTGTTGTTACAAAAAAAATTACTTACAATGATAGCCTTTTTTATTCCATTTTTTTTTACTATTAAATTCTTACAATTAAAAAAAAATAAACGGTTATTTTATCTCCTGCTTTTTTACCTCATACCTTCCTCCTTTTACTCCAACCAGTTTCTTTATTGCCTGCTATTTCTTATGTTTTTAAGAGTTTAATCGCTTGGAGTTATACTCAACCAAAAGAAGGATATCTGATGAGAGATAGGGAGTCAGATCACCACATAGTACTCTGAGCATGGGAAAGCCATGTACATGGGGAAGGGGGTGACGTTATTATGCAGTCTGTAAT
>JAHFEP010000100.1:7381-9941 GCA_023248415.1 Nitrospirota bacterium | reverse complement strand
AATCTTGCCAAATCAGCGCTAATCTTCTCTAGGATTCCGCCTTTCTTCTTATCTTGATTGACATTAGCCCCTCTCCCTTTTGTCCCCTTTAATCTAATCTCATCCCTTTTGAACCTGCTTATACCCTTTATCAAACCCTCGCATAATGCCGCAAGTGAATTGGAATCATCCATCCTCTGTTCAAACCTCATCTTTGATATTAGCAGTTCGCCGACCTGGTTCATCATATTATCAAGCTTCTCAGTTGAAACCCTCACGGTATTTAAAGATTGCCTGTCAGATACCCGTCTGCCAAACTTTGCAGGAGGCTGCGGCCCTGTCTCTTTCGTTTCGGCAGGCTCACGATGTATCTGCTTAACAGACTCCTGAATACTGCCTGCTTCCTCTTTAACATCTCCGGTTAAAAGCATGTTTATTGTGTCAATGGATTGTGTTATTGCATCAATCCGCTCAGGTGTTATGGTCAATTTCCCGTCTTTTGCAAGGCTGAATACGCTTTCAAGCTCGTGTGCTATACTTGCTATCTCTGTTAACCCAAGTATCCTTGCAGCGCCTTTAAGATTGTGGGCATTTCTAAATATATCCTCTAATATAGAAGCATCATGCGGATTTCTCTCCAGATGAAGAAGGCCGCCCCCGAGCCTCTTTATATACTCGGAGCCCTCTTCCCTGAAAATATCCATTAACCTTTGAAATTCTTCATTGCTAAAAGCCATATTAATTTTTACCTGCTGAATTGTCATTGCGAGCGAAGCGAAGCAATCTCACAGTAAAAGGATTGCTTCGTCGCTAATGCTCCTCGCAATGACCATATATGATTACCTTGTTAAAACTTATACTTGCCTACCATTTCCTGAAGCTCTTTTCCTAATATGCTTAATGACTCTGCTGCCTGAAGCATCTCATTTGAACTTGACACAGTCTGCTTCATTCTCTGGTTGATGTCTGTCATTGCCTCTGACACCTGTTCAATTGCCAGCGATTGCTGTCTTGAGGCAATAGCAATCTCCTGAACTGAATCATAGGTCTCTTTGGTTGTAGAGATTACAGAGGTTATGGTATCGCCTGCCTGCAGCACCTTTTTCACGCCTGAATCAACGCTCTTTGAACCCTCCTCTGTTGCCATAACAGTGGAATTAGTTGCTGCCTGAATCTCGCGAATCAGCGTCTCAATCCTTGCAGTTGACTTCTGACTTAAATCAGCAAGCTTTCTTACCTCTGCTGCTACAACTGCAAAACCCTTGCCATGCTCCCCTGCCCTTGCAGCTTCTATAGAGGCATTTAATGCAAGCATGTTTGTCTGCTCTGAAATGGTATTAACTGTATTTATAATTGTCCCTATCTGCTGTGTCTGTTCGCTTAGGTTAAGTATATCCTCTGCTATCTTTTCTACCTTTTCTTTAATATTATTCATCTCCTCAATAGTTGCACTTACCGCCTTCTGGCCTTCGTATGCAATCTTAAGGGCATTCTTGGACTGATCTGATACTGATTCTGCCTTTTCATTTACCTGCCTTGCAGATGAGCTGAGTTCCTCAACTGTTGCTGTTATCTCATTTACAGACGCAGCCTGCTCTGTCTCGCCCTTTTCTAATTGAGTAGCTACTGCTGTAATCTCATTTGCCGCAATGCTTGTCTTATTAATACTGTCGCGTATCTGTTTGAATATGTCCACTAATGGAATGTTCTTTGACATCCTGTTAAACCAGTTAGCTAACTCGCCAATCTCATCCTCTGAATCAATCTTTATCTCTTTTGTTAAATCTCCTGAGGCAACCGCCTTGAGTGTTTCAACTATTTTGCCAACAGGCATAATTACAACTCTGTTAATGGCAGTTCTCAAAATTATTCCAATAATACCGATTGTTAAAAGGGATGTTATTAATGCCCTGTTTCTATTCTCAGCAACCCTCTTATTAATCTCTGACATTGATGTAGCAATCCTCAATACCCCTCTTAGAGAATGCTCTGAGCCGTGGCACTTAAAACATCTGCCGTCATTAAATATGGGTTTTAAGTGGATATGGAGCTCTTTATCCCCTGTCTTTTCAGTATACGAAAGCTCCTTACCGCTCTCAAAAGCAGCCCTTACCTTCGGGTCCTGCTCCTTTAATCCAGAACCTTTCCTAATCAGGCCCTTTTCCTTTTCATCTTTAATCATGTTATGAAATCTCTTAAGCTCTACTGCTGTCTCTGAATCAATATTCTTCCCACTTGATTCAAGCCTTTTAATTACACCATTAATAGTATCATAATCAGAAAATGCCTCTGTACCGTTATTCCTGATTATCTGCAAACTCTCTACCTCATATCCTGTTTTTAAATCCTCAATCACCCTGTGTGCGATATCTGCCCTTCCCTCAACCATATTATTCTGTATGGTTTTTATAATAGACCCTGCAAGGAGTGAGGACTTCTTTGTAGCCTGCTCCTCCAGGTCCGTATACTCCTTTCTTATATTTATAAATGCCTGAATGCCAAAACCGATTAATAGCGTAACCACTATTACTGCAATAATCTTTGTGTCCAATCTCTTTTTAAACACCTTTATTCTCCTTTC
>JAHFEP010000100.1:0-7281 GCA_023248415.1 Nitrospirota bacterium | reverse complement strand
ATTAATGATTGCCTCTCCGTATATGTACTGCCTTTTATCCCCGCTTATAGACTCTAACGGAGGCTTTACATCATTAAGAGGTATAACTACAACATCCTTGATTTCATCAACAAGCGCCCCCATTCTATTTTTGTTTATATCTACAATAAGAACAGGGTTATCCCTTTTAATCACCCTTTCAGCGCCAATAAGAAGCCTCATATCTATAACAGGCAGTATGCTTCCACCCATATTCATTACACCAGCAATAAATTCAGCCGTAGAAGGCACCTTTGCAAGATACCTTAATTTCTCGGTCTGCAGAATATATCTTACATCTATTGCATAGTCTTCATTACCTATTCTGAACATAACCGCACTCATGCTTTCACCTGCTGCCTCCGGCTCAGCAATCAACTTACTGAACTCATCTGCCCTCTTTTTCAGTGTCTCCCTGTCTTCATAAGGCGGCAAATCAACGAACTCCTTTTTCCGGCTGATTTTTTTGGAAGATGCAATGATAAGCTCTTTTTCCTTTTCAGTAAAGATTGACTCTGTATCAAGTATAGTAATAGAATCTGTCCCTCTTTTTAGAATACCGTAAATATATCTTATATCTATACCCTTCCACTTTTTAGAAGGCTTGGTAATCTGCTCCTCTGAAACAGATACTACATCCTTTATACTGTCAACAACAAATCCTATTGGAAGGCCATTAATATTTACATTAACAATAGAATTATTAACAGACAGGGGAATCTTCTCTAATCCCAGAGCCTCGCGCATATTTATTACAAGGATAAGGGCGCCGCGGAGGTTTATAAAGCCTTCTATAAAATCAGGCGCCTTGCCGATAGGAATAATCTCAAGCAGAGGTATTACCTCTATAATATTCTGTGAATCAATTCCGTAAAGCTGTTCTGATAGTGTAAATGTAATAAAAGCTCGGTTCATTTTTATATTATAATCATCTCCTTTTCTATTAATTCTATAAGCTCAGACGCGTCTGAATCTGCTAAATGCTCTCCTGACTTCTTAGGTTCTTTTATCAGGAGTTCCTTTGCAATTCCAAAATACCTCTTAGCATCAGTATTCTTATTCAGTTTTTTGTGTATATTGCCGAGTTCAAAATAACCGAGCGCATAAGAGGGATTAATGTATACAACCTTTTTTAATAAAGACGCTGCCTTTGCCAAATCTCCATCATCCTGAAATATTAATGACAAAAGGTAATATGCATCAAGGCACAGGTTATCAATCTTTATTGCTTCTTCACACCATTTAACAGCAGTCTGCGCATCTCCCCTGTTTGCAGATATCTGGGCAAGCATTACACATGCCCTTCCATTCTTTGGATTTAACTCTAATATCTCAACAAACCTCTTTGCTGCCTCGTCATATTTATTTTCTTTAAATAACTGCACTGCCTCATGAAAGATGACAGTTTCTTCTGAATCTTCTGCCTTCCTTGCTTTTACCTCCTGCAATGAGTCTTTTAAATATTCCTTTTCTATTACAAGCAGGTCTTTTTGAATATTTCTGAATGATATCCCTTTATAAGATGTTGTAAGGTCATGCTGCTGAGAAGGCAGCGGTATTTCAAGCCTCTGATACACAATGGTATGGGGAAATGCTTTTACTACAAATTTTTTATAATACTCTGAAAAGTGCTCTGAATGGCCTACCAATAGGTAGCCGCCTTCGTTAAGAGAATTGTAAAACTTGTTGATTACCTCTTTTGTAGCGTCTCTGCTGAAATATATAGTAACATTCCTGCATATTATGATATCCATGTTATTGGTGTTATTAAGTATAGAGGGGAATTTATCCTCTTTTAGGTTCAAGGCTGAAAAGGTAATAATCTTTTTAAAGCTGTCATTTATCCTGTAGGTATCGTCTTCAATAGTAAAATATTTTTCTATCATATCCTCAGAAACACCCCTGAATGACCATTTTTTAAATTCACCTGCTTGAGCTGTTAATAATGCATCATTGTCAATATCTGTTGCAATGAGCGAGATATCCCATGAATCAATTGCAGGTATAAGCTCAAAAAGTGTAATTGCTATAGAATACGCCTCCTCTCCTGTTGCACAGCCGGCGCTCCAGATTTTTATTTTTTTATCTCCTGTCCTCTTTTTATTAATAATCTCTGGCAGTATGAAATTCCTTAAAACATCAAACTGATGCCTGTCTCTGAAAAAATAGGTCTCCTTTATAGTAAGGAGAGATATAAGCTTATCCAGCTCAATCCTTGATTGATACGAAGGAGTGGATAACAGGTATATATAATCCTCAATTGTATTACAGCCTGATGCGGAAAATGCTGTTGAGACCGCAGTCTGGAAACTTTGACCTTTTTTCCCCTCAAGATTCAGTCCGCTTCGTTTTGAAACTATTGCCTTGATTGATTCAAGATATTTTTCAGAAATACCCAAAAATCACCCCATGCTATAAAAATATTCCTTTAAATCTCAATGAGTTAAGTTTATCAAAATATTGGCATTTGTCAAGGAAGGGAAAGTAGCTATTTATTGCCTTCAATCTCTCTAATAATCTTCTTGATATTCTCTGTATCTGGCTGGTTTGGGGCAAGCTCAAGGAGTTTTTTGAAGTGATAAGAGGCCTTTTTATTGTCTTTTATATATAAATAGTATATTAAGCCTAAGTTTCTATGTGCATCAGCCAATTTCGGATCTAATTTGAGTGCGCTCCCTGTTTCAAGGACTGCCTCGTTGTATAAACCTTTTTTAACATAGGCAAAGCCAAGATTATAATGGCTACCTGCATCCTTTGGGTCTACTTCTAATGCCTTTTTATAAGAGGAGATGGCATCATCATACAAACCTTTTTGCTTATACTTATTGCCTAATTCGTTATAAGCTGCAATTTGAGCAGATTTACCACCCTTCTTATCAGGAAAAGGCGCTGCCTCAACAATAATCTTACCTCTGTTCAATATATCCTCAAGATTCTTCTTTGCAAGAACATTTTCAGGGTCAATAGCCAATGCCTTTCTAACCTCTGCCTCTGCCTCATCAAACATCCCCTGCTGCGCATAAACAAGCCCAAGGTTGTTATAGGCATTTGCGTCTTTAGATTCAATAGCGAGCGCCTTTTTATATTCATTTACAGCATCATCAAATCTCTTCATTGATGCGTAAAGATTCCCCATGTTATTGTAAAACAGAGGGTCTTTTGAATTTAATTCTACTGCCTTTCTGTATTCTATTAATGCCTCTTTATAAAGACCCTTTTCAAAGTATGCATATCCAAGATTATTATACGCAGTTGCAAAATCAGGCTCTGCTTTAATAGCCTTTTTATAAAAATCTATGGCCTCATCTGTTAAACCTGTCTTTAAATAGGCATCGCCAAGATTTGTAAGCGCATGAGAATATGCTGGAGATAATTCTATTGCCTTTTTATACTCAACAATTGCATCCACATACTGCTCCCTTTTACTGTATTCTACTCCAAGATTATTATGTGCAACAGAGCTTGCAGGCATTGTGTATATTGTAGCCTTCCATAGTGTAAATGCATCCTTCCAGTCGTAATTCCTGCTTATTGTTAAAAGGGAATAGAAGGCAAGTAAGACGGCCAGAAATAATGCGCCTGCTCCCC
The DNA here is from genome assembly GCA_023248415.1 of Nitrospirota bacterium. Taxonomy (GTDB): domain Bacteria; phylum Nitrospirota; class CAKKRA01; order 9FT-COMBO-42-15; family 9FT-COMBO-42-15; genus 9FT-COMBO-42-15. The sequence goes on along the minus strand of JAHFEP010000100.1, from coordinate 3,675 downwards.
TTGCTAATCTTAACTGGAATCTGTTAAAAAAATAGTCTGTGCCTGCGCCAATCAGGAGGGAAAAACTAATCAGAGGTATATACAAAAACCTTTCAGCAATAAGCTCGCCTATTGGTATGATATTTGTAACAGGCAAAAGCGTAATAAAGAAAAGGAGGATGGCAAATGAAAAGCGCCTTGACCTTTTATATGAAATAAGCATTATGATTAAGGAGAATATAAATATCCCTCCGTATATCAAAACAGGCAGATTCAGGGATACAATCTTCGGAAATACATAATCCACAGTAAGATTAAAAGGAAGAAATAGCAGCCTTATATAATAGCCAATCACAACAGTTATTGTAAAAAACCTCTCATACAATCCAGCATCAGGCGTAAAAGAAAGGTCCTTCTGAGGCCCAAAGGCGCTGAGCACTGCGTATCTAATAGCAATGTATATAAGAGTAATAATTATGAAGGGAAGAAAATGTTTGAGGCTCCTCTTAACCCCCTCTCCCCTTTGGGGAGAGGGTTGGGGTGAGGGGGTTTTCAATCCAAAATAATAATCATAAGCAAACAATAGTAGTGGAAGTGTTATAGCAATCTCTTTGGAGAGCAGTGCAAAGAAATAAGAGATGTTTGAGAAAATAAAAAGCCTGTTTTTAAACGACGCCGATTCTTCTGCCTTGATATAAAGCAAAAAAGAAAGAAAATAGAACAGCCCTCCCATCACCTCTGCCCTGCCAACAACCCATGTTACTGCCTCTGTATGAACAGGGTGGAGTGCAAAGACAATTCCAACTATAGCAGACGGCCAGGGGGTCTTAATGAGCTGAAGAGCAAGGAAATAGACAATAATGGATACAATGATATGCAGGATAAGATTGGTAAGATGAAAGCCCTTTGGATTCAGGCCCCAAATAGCATAGTCAATTATATATGAAACAGTAACCAATGGCCTGTAGAGCCCCTGCTCCTTTGAATCAGGCGGATAGGAGCTGATAAATGCCTTTGGTATATTTAAGATGCTCCTAATCTGGCGGTTTTCTACAACATAGGTATTGTCATCATATACAAAGGAATTATTAAGTGTGTTTATATAGGAAAGGGCTGTTAAGATAATTATTGTTATTATTACAAAGATGTTCTTAGTATTATTCTTCATTTTATGGTATATTAGTGTCTGAAATTATTTTTGTCAATAGCACAGTTTAAAATGGGTTCCAATGATTAAACTAAAACGGGTCTACGAAAGGCCGTCAAAAGAGGACGGTCTCAGGATACTTGTTGAAAGGCTCTGGCCAAGAGGGCTTACAAAGGCGCAGACAGGCATAAACCTGTGGTTAAAGGAAGCAGCGCCAAGCCCTGAGCTTAGAAAATGGTTTAATCACGAACCAGAGAAATGGGAGGAGTTTAAAAGGCGCTACTGGACAGAGCTAAAAAATAAAAAAGAGACCGTCAAAATATTGAAGCAGCACATAAAGAAGAATGATGTTACCTTTATCTATGCTGCGCGAGATGATAAACACAACAATGCGCTTGCTTTAAAGGAATTTCTTGAAAAAAAATTAAAACATGAAAATACCCTGTTTTAAATGATAATGTCGGAGATATTGTAAACTTATCTACATCAAGGTTACTCTTTGCTATATCTTTTCGTATCCTCTATATACAAGTCATTACCATATATATCATTTACAACAATAACAGGAAAGTCCTCTACCTCAAGCCTTCTTATTGCCTCTGTGCCAAGGTCTTCGTAGGCAATTATTTCTGATTTCTTTATGCTCTTTGAAAGCAATGCAGCAGCGCCGCCAACAGCAGCAAAATAGACTGCCTTATATTTCTTTATAGCATCAATAACCTCTTTGCCTCTTGGCCCCTTGCCAATCATGCCCTTTAGGCCTTTTTTGATTAAAATAGGCGAGAATGCGTCCATCCTAAAGCTTGTTGTAGGGCCTGCAGAGCCTATAACCTTGCCCGGCGGCTCAGGTGTCGGGCCTGTATAGTATATTATCTGGCCTTTAAGATTAAAAGGCAGTTTCTCTTTATCCTTTATTGCACTCACAAGCCTCTTATGTGCAACATCCCTTGCAGTATAAATAACACCGCTGATTAAGACCTTATCGCCTGTTTTAAGGCTTTTGATGACCTCATCTGTTAGAGGGGTCATAATCCTGATTTCTTTTTTTATTGATTTAGGCATATATTTTTCAAAAAAGCACTATAAAATCAGCGCCTTCTTCCTGCTTGCATGGCAATTCAGGTTCACGGCAACTGGAAGCGATGCAATATGACACGGATATGTCTCAATATGAACAGCAAGGGCTGTAACACTTCCGCCAAAACCAGCAGGCCCTATGCCGAGTTTATTAATACCTTTTAATATATCTTCTTCCAATGATGCAATCTCCATCCTTTTACTCGGCTGGCCAATTGGTCTTAATAATGCCTTCTTTGCTAACAATGCACACATCTCAAAATTCCCGCCAAGACCAATACCCACTATCAATGGCGGGCAGGCATTGATGCCGCCCTCTTTTACAGCATCAATAACAAACGACTTTATTTCTTCTATCCCTTCTGTTGGTTTTAGCATTTTTATTTTACTCATATTCTCACAGCCCGCGCCAACTATCTTAAAGTTTATCTTTAACTTATCACCTTCAACCAATTCTGTATGGATTATAGCAGGTGTATTATCCTGAGTATTCCTTCTTGCTATTGGGTCATTGACAATGGACTTTCTCAGATAGCCCTTTTTATAGCCCTGCCTTACACCCTCATTTATTGCATCATTAAGAAGGCCTCCCTTTATCTCAACATCCTCACCATACTCAACAAAAAAGAGTGCAATGCCTGTATCCTGACAGACCGGCAGAGCCTCATTTCTTGCAATCTCTGCATTCTCTTTTAGCTGTTTTAAAACCTCTAATCCGAGTGGAGATTTTTCAAATTCAATTGCCCTGTCAAGGGCAGACAGGATGTCATCATCAAGATTACACGCTGCATCAATGCACATCTGTGCAACCTTGTCTGCAATATCATTAAAGTGTATCTCTTTCATTAAATTTTCCCAAGCAAGGAGCGGAGCTGCTCAACCCCGTCACTGACCATTTGAACTGATTTATTAAAGGCAGTCATTTCATCATCTGATAATTTCATCTCAATAATATTCTCAATGCCGCCTTTGCCGAGCTTTGAAGGCACGCCAACATACAAACCCTCTATACCATATTCTTCATTTAGATATGCTGAACACGGCAGCACCTTTTTTTTATCCAATAGCACTGCCTCAGCCATCTCTACAACTGCTGCTGATGGCGCATAATAGGCGCTCCCTGTTTTTAACAGGCTGACAATCTCTGCACCGCCTTCTCTCGTCCTCTTAACAATTGCATCTATCTTATCAGTGCTTAATAATTCCAATAAAGGAATCCCAGAGACAGAGGATAGCCTTGGCACAGGCACCATTGCATCACCATGGCCTCCAAGCACAAAGGCGTTAACATTATTAACTGAAACATTAAGCTCCATTGCAATAAATGTTCTGAACCTTGCAGAATCCAGAACACCGCCCATTCCAAAGACCCTGTTTTTAGGCAATCTGCTTACCTCTGCACAAAGATATGTCATCATATCAACTGGATTAGTTACTACAATAATAACTGCATCAGGCGAGTATTTAATAAG
>JAHFEP010000099.1 GCA_023248415.1 Nitrospirota bacterium | reverse complement strand
ATTGCCGGGAAGTATATTGTATTAAAGGATTTGAAGAATTCTCATGAAAAGGGCAAGGTGAAGATGACAGTCTTTTTTGACTTTTACTGCGGACACTGCTTCAGGTTATATATGGAGACCGCTGAACTTATTAAAAAATACAGCAACAAGCTTGAGATTACAGAGATAGGCTATCCTCTCTGGGAGGAATCTTTCAAACCCATTGAGGCGTATGAGATTGCAAAGGACATTGGAAAGGGGAATGAGCTTAAAGAGAAGCTCTTTAAGCTTGTGCACTGGGATAAGATGAAAGTCAGCACTATTGAGGTGTTATCTGCAGCAGCAGGAAGCGTTGGCATAGAGCCAAAGATAATGGAAGGGCAGTTAAAATCAGGCGCTAAGAGGGAAGCTGTTTTTAAAAACGCATCTCTCGCAAGCAGGCAATATGGAACAGTCACCAAAGAAGGGACCACTTTTAGCACACCAACAGTTATCTTTGACAATCAGATCAAGGCAGCAGACAATTCAATACCAAACTTGGAGAAGATTATTGAGAGTTTATTGAAGATGTAGCTACTGCTATGAAGGGTATTGAGCACAATAGGATGTCAGGTGATTCTCACAATCCTTGCCTCCATATTTGCTGTATTTAATAGCGCCAGTGTGGATTCCCCTTTATATAACCTTGCTGCTTTGCCGGGATTAATAATCAGAGTATCTTTAACCTTTTTTACTACAGGCCTGTGCGTATGACCGTAAACAATTATATTAAAATCCCCGCTGTGCGCTAAGGCAGAAACAAGGTCAGGCTCATGCATAATAACAATCTTTTTTCCACCAATGGTTATGATGCGTGGCTGATTATGGATATTGCCGCCTGATTTTTCTTTAAGCAGCAGCTTGTCTCCGTCATTGTTGCCAAAGATGCCAGTGAATTTGCACTTTAATTCTCTGAATATCTCAAATGTGAAGGGAGATGTAATGTCCCCTGCGTGAATGACATGTGACACCTTTTCATTATTAAAAAAGTCTACTGCCTTTCTAATTGCAGTTGTGTCGTCATGTGTATCTGAAATTATTCCTATGAGCATATAAGTTCCTTTCTACCTTTTTATCAGTTACAAGAACCCCACCCTTCCTCCCCTTAATTAAGGGGAGGAGTAAGGAGGGGTTAAGGTATTGGTTCAGCTAAATACAAGCGTTATATACAGATCATTGACATTGGTATTTGTCGGGCCAGTTATAATCAGGTCGCCGAGTTTTTTGAAGAGGCTGTAGGAGTCGTTGTTTTCAATGTATGCCTTTACATCCATGCCCATCTTATGAGCTCGTTCTATTGTTGTGCCATCGGCAATTGCACCTGCAGCATCTGTTGGGCCGTCTGTGCCGTCAGTTCCAATACCGGCAACTGATGCTTCCTTTATTCCATTTATCATTAATGCAGCAGACAGGGCAAATTCCTGGCACCTGCCGCCTTTGCCTTTCCCTTTTACTGTAACTGTTGTCTCACCGCCTGCAATTATACATGCCTTTCTTTTTAAAGGTCTTTCAAATTCTGCAATCTCCTTTGCAATTGCACCAAAGACCTTTCCAATCTCTCTTGCCTCACCTTCTATGAAGGTAGAAAGCACCATCGTATGATAACCAAGCTCCTTCGCCTTTTTTTCAGCAGCAGCAACAGCAGATTTATTATTTCCTATGATGATATTGCTTATTCTCTTAAACGCAGGATTTCCAGCCTTTGGTGTTTCAGCAATCTCTCCCTTCAGACCCTTTAGAAGATAGTTTATTACAGGTCTTGGTGTATTATTCCATATAGAATATTTTTTCAGGATATCAACAACGTTTTTAAATGTTGAGCCGTCAGGCACAGTCGGGCCTGATGCAATTACATCAAGCCTGTCCCCTATTACATCAGAGAGTATAAGACATACTGCCTCAGCAGGGTATATTAATGATGCAAGCTGTCCCCCTTTTAGCCTTGATATATGTTTTCTTACTGCATTGATTTCATCAATGCTGGCGCCTGATTTTAATAATAATCCAGTAACAATCTTTTTGTCGCTTAAAGATATATTTTCATTAGGCGCAGGAAGGAGAGAAGATGCACCGCCTGACAGGAGGATAATAATTAGGTCGCCTCTTTTTATATTTTTAAGGAGACTGATTATCCTTTCTGCTCCTTTAATGCCGCTTTCATCTGGTATTGGATGGCCTGCCTCTATTATTTCTATCTTTGAAAGATTTTTTGTCTTATGGCCATATTTAGTTACAACTATGCCAGATGTAATTCTATCACCTAAAACATCTTCAACTGCCAAAGCCATAGAGCAAGCAGCCTTTCCAGCTCCTATGACATAGATATTTTCATACAGGTCAAGATTATATGCCTGCTTCTCAATGGTAAGGCGGTTTTTCTGAAGGTGAATTACTTCTTTAATCCTCTTCTGCGGGTTTGCTGCAGAAATAGCAGAGTCAATTATGGCGAGTATATCCTTATTTTTGGAATTAATCATATCAATGGCAGGTGGAGCAGTTTGTTGATGCGCAGCCGCTGCAGGATGATGTGCCTGCTGATGCTGAATCAGCTTTGGAGCCGCCGCCCATACCGAATAGCGACATCTTCTTTATTACTTTATCAGAGGAGCACTTTGGACAGCATACGGCTGCTGAGGTTGAAAAAATCAGCTTCTCAAATTCCTCTTTGCATTTATTGCATCTGTATTCGTATATGGGCATTTCTCATTCCTTAATAACTATTCACTGCTCACTATTCACTTTTTCGGCACCTTTTCCCAGTCATCTAAGAATTTCTTGATTCCAATATCCGTCAATGGGTGTTTTGACAACTGGAGCATTACATTATATGGTATTGTAGCAACATGGGCGCCCATCAATGCTGCATCAACTACGTGGAGCGGGTTTCTTATGCTTGCCACTATTATTTCTGTTTCAAAGCTATAGTTATCAAATATTATCAATATCTGTTCTATCAAATCCATTCCTACATGGCTGATATCATCAAGCCTGCCGACAAATGGGCTTACATAGGTTGCGCCTGCTTTAGCAGCAAGGAGCGCCTGAGACGGCGAAAAGACGAGTGTTACATTTGTCTTTATCCCCTCTTTTGAAGCAACCTTAACCGCCTTTAGTCCTTCAGGCGTCATTGGTATTTTGACTACAATATTTTTGTGGAGCTTTGAAAGCTCCCGCGCCTCCTTAATCATCCCATCAGCATCAAGGCTTACTGCCTCTGCGCTAATCGGCCCGTCAACTATTGAGCATATCTCTTTAATCAAGTCCTTAAAGTCCCTTCCTTCCTTAGCAACTAATGAAGGGTTTGTTGTTACGCCATCTACTAACCCAAGCGCATTTGCCTCTTTAATCTCTTTTACATTTGCTGTGTCAATAAAGAATTTCATTCTCTCTTTCTCCTTTTTCAGTAAGATTCTGCTAATAGTTCTATTGTGTGTTTAGCGTCTATATTAATTTCATTTCTGTTTAAGGCATCCCTTATATGCATCAGGCAGCCCGGGCAGGCTGATGCAATGATATCAGATTTTGCATCTGAGATGTTTTGCGCCTTCTTATCTGCTATCCTCGCAGAGAGACTATAATGATAAAAACTAAAGAGGCCTCCGAACCCGCAGCATGCATCTGCCTCTTTCATCTCAACAAAACCGTCAGATGAAACTGCCTTCAAGATTTCCCTTGGAGATTTATCAATCCCCTGTCCGCGCTTTAAATGGCAGGGGTCGTGATAGGTGACCTTCTTTTCCAAAGGGTTCAGCCCTTTTTTAAAATCGGTATTATTTACGATAAACTCGTTTATATCAATTAATCTTACAGAGAAATTTTCCAATGATTTGTCTTTGGCTATCTTATTATATTCACCCTTTATTGTCAAGCCGCAGGTAGCACAGGCAGTAACAATTGCATCAACCTTTAACCTGCTAAATATCCCAGCATTCTTTTTTGCTAAATACAATGTTGTGTCCCTATCCCCTAATGAGAGAAGCGGCCTTCCGCAGCAGAGTTGAGCTTTTGGTATGATGATTTCTATATTGTTTTTTTTCAAAACTTTTATTACTGCGTCACCAATCCTCTGGTCCATAAAATTTATTGCACAGCCGACAAAGAAGGCAACGCGGCCCTTTGGTCTTTCGCAGGTTATAATCTCTGGATAACGTGATAAGAACGGGCTTTCAGTAAGGTCAGGAATAAAACGTTTCTTTTTATTTGCAATAAAAGGCAGAAGGCTGCTTAAGATGCTGTCAGGCTCTAAGGGCTCATAAATCCTCTTGCTTATCATGCCAACAGCCTTTAAAATATATGCCATTGGCCACCCGCGCCTCACAACCTGTTTTGCAATAAAGTTTTCTATTGAGCCAATGCCTCTGTTTTTTGCAATCTGCGCCTTTGATGCAAGGATTACATCGTCTACCTTTACGCCATTTGGACAGTTTGCAACACATGCCTTGCAGTCAATGCAGGTGGATATGCGGTTATCAAAACCACTAGTAAGCTCAAGCCTGTTTTCAATCACAGCCTTTGCAAGGCTGATTCTTCCCCTTGCCACCATTGACTCATCAAGAAGCTCTTTAAAGGTTGGGCACACAGCCCTGCAAGCCCCGCACTTAATGCAGCGGGAAATTTCATTTGAATAATTTTGCAGAATTTTGTAGGTCATTGTGAAGATTTATTTCTGAGGTTCAATGATTACCTTGATAGAATTCTTTGCATCAGCGACAAGCTGGAAGCCTTTGCCTGTCTCTGCAAGGCCAAGGCGATGTGTAATCATATCTTTTACATCTATCCTCTTTGCAGAAATAAGCTCTATTGCCTGCAGAAGGTCCTGCGGCGCGCCTGCATAGGATGTGGTGATTTTTATATTGTTTTGATATATATCCCATAGCGGCAGCTCAACATTGGAAGCAGGGTCAAGCACTGCAAAGAGTAGGACTGTCCCGCCCTTTTCAACTGTCTTAAAGCTCTGGAGGATTGCAGTCATTGCGCCTGTGCAAAGGATAACCATATCTGCAAGGAAACCAGAATTATGCTTCTTCAGAATATTTGGCACATCATCGTCAGCTTTTAGTGCAATATCAGCGCCGAATCTCTTTGCAGAATTTATCCTGTAGTCATTAACATCTACTGCTGCAATAAACCCGGCGCCCAGCGCCCTTGCAGATATTATCTGCAAAAGCCCTGATATTCCGCTTCCAATAACAAGTATGCTCTGGCCTAGCTCAAACCCAGAAAGCCTTAACCCGCGCAGTACGCATGCAAGGGGCTCAACAAATGTCCCCTCCTCGTATGATAGATTGTCAGGCAGGAGGAATGCCCCCCTGTCTACATTTATTGCTGGTATCTTTAAATATTCTGAAAAGCCGCCTGGGATAAAATTTGTCTTTCTCAGCGTATCGCATACAGAATGATGCCCTTTAAGGCAGTATCTGCAAGTATTGCACGGCACATGGTGCGTAACAACAATCCTGTCGCCCTTTTTAAATCTTTCTACGCCATCTCCAACCTCAACAACCTCGCCAGCCACCTCATGTCCGAGAACCAAAGGCGCCTTTTTTATGCGGTACCACTCCATCACATCGCTGCCGCAAACGCCGCTTGCCATGACCTTTACAAGCAGCTCGCCATCGCCTATCTTTGGCACTGGCCGCTCTTCTATCCTTATATCTTTATTGCTATAGTAAACTGCTACGCGCATAAAATACACCTGCCCCCGAATGTTTCTATCGGGGGGTGGTTAGTTGATAGTGTTTAGTTATCAAAAAAAGTTAAAACGGATAACGGTTTAGGGTGTTTTTTTCTTTTATCGCTTTTTTTCTTTTGCTCTTGATTTTCTTGTACTCTGCTGGGCATTCAAAAAGTTTCAGAATGTTTAATTGCCCGCTATTTTGTGTTTCGGGATAAGCAGCAGAATTTAATCCTCCATTTTTGAATTTACCGGTATATTCCCCATTTTCTTTACGCTGCTTGAATGTCTTTGTTACAAAATGTTTTTGTAATTCCTCCTGCACATTCTTTTTTTCAGAAGGACTATTATCAAGCCGCTTTTTTGCAAATTCAATATATTCCGTTGAAATATCTATTCCAATAAATTTTTTATTCAAGAGCTTTGCCGCAACCAAAGTTGTTCCGCTGCCGCAATACGGGTCTATTACAATTCCATCTTTTTCGTCTAAAATTGATGCTATTATTCTTGCTGGTAATTCTATGGGGAATGGCGCAGGATGTGGATTTGAACGTTCAGGCGGCAATCGCCAAATAGAGGTTAATAAAGCGTGTTTTGATGAAAGCTCCTCGCCAATTAAATTATTTGCAGCAGATTTTTGCAGCCAAAAAATTCTTTCATCCACTTGCCAAAATCTCCACCCTCTTATATTTGCAGCAATCATCCTGTCCCAGATGATTTCCTGTCGGATATCCCATTTTGTTTTTGAAATCCACTCGTAAGGATGCAATAACTTTCCCTTTTCCCAACGGATTTTATGATTGTAAAAAAACGAGCCGTCCTCTTTGGTTATGCGATACAACTCGTTCAACACTGCAATTTGTTCTTGCTGGTATGCTGCCTCGCCTTTCTTGTCGGTGGCAGCGTCATACAATACATTTTTTACCAACCAACCTTTTTGTTTTTCGCCTTTGTTGTATGGCGGGGAAGTAATGCCCAAATCAACATAGTTGGATTTTATTTTTTTTAACACATCCAACGAGTTGCCTTGTATAATATCGTTTGCAGGGGTTATCATATTTCGCATTCCATTAAAAATTTTGTATTGTTTTGATACTTGATAACTCAATATATTCCGCTAAATTTCTTTGATAATTGACTAAAATATTACATACAAAATCTTTTGTTTTATCCGGTGGACAAACAATATCAAATTTATACTCTTTGATTAGCTTTTCAATCCCGATTGATTGTGTAGAACGGCTGCCTTTCTTTCTATTTATAACTTTATCAAGCAAATATTTTCCAACTCCATTATGTTGCCCATAAACAATAAATTGCAAATCGCTTGCGCCTTTCCAAACAGCAACTGCCGTAAATAATCTTTTGTCGCTAAATGCCTTTGCTTTTTCAATATTTGTATCATTCCAAGTACCGCCCAATCTTCCTGAAGTAATTGAACATTGCTTGATTTCTAAATAAACTCCGTTTTTGCTTTTCTTTGCGTCAAAACCGTGTTTGTCAAAATTGAGCAAGTCATACCCTAAATAATTTGCAACGATTGCATCTCTGATTGAATTTATTGTTGTATCAGTGTCATAGATTTCAAATTTCTCTTGAAACCTTGACAATTCTTGAAGTGATATAATTCCGAGGGTTCTGAATTCAGAAGGTATAGGTTGATAATTTCCTTTTTCAAATATGCCCATAAGGTTTTTTGTTCACAAAGGTGATTTTATTTTTACAGTGCGCTAACGTTTCCAGCACAAACAAAGTTGCGAAGCAATTTTAGCATTAGCCGTTTGCGCTGTGTTAGTCGTCCGTTGCATGCAATTTTCAAATAGAACGGTCCCCATTTTTCCTTTAGTTAGTAATTGGAGCCTTGTATCTTATGCAAGTGGCACGCCTGTGTTTTCCCGTCTGATCTATGTAATGGAAATCAAGGGAAAAATCTTTCACAGCAATAGTTCTAGTGTTCAGTTCCTGCTGGAGAGCGGCGACTTTGCTCTTGAAGTCCTCGAGAGCTGGTATATCAACCTCGCCGAGCCAATCCTTGTCGAAGATGAGAACATAGACAGTGTCGAGCTTTTTGTTCAGGCTTGTGTTCATTGCGAAAACGTAGGGGCCAACACCAGTGTATAATATTTTGTCGGTCTTTGCTACGAGAATGATGTTAATCCGGAAGTAGGTCTTGGCAAATTGAAGGGGAACAATCTGCTTAGCTTGCCTTGTGACCAACGTATGGAGAAAATCAATGAACCCACAGACTTCTGTTGCCATCACTTGTTTTGGTGCCATCCCGTAAATCTTCTTGCTGAATTCATCAAGCTCTACAAGAAGAAGACGAGTAAATAACCCTCTCTCGTCTATCGCAAGCAATTGTTCGTTACGGTGCTTGCAATCCTTATCGGTATTAACGGTATGTTGATATTCGTTAGAGAGAAACCAATCGAGCACATTCTTATTACCCAATTCTCTAATCAAGTGTTTCACAAGATTCATATCAATTGCGACTTGAATCGGCTTGTCTACCGAATGTCGGATACCTTGTAGGGTAGTCTTTTGCACAAGCAAGGTGGCCAATGAAACTATATTCTTCTCTTGAGACGCTGCCGGGTCTAAGCGAACGATAAACTCTCCTTCCTTAATATCTGCGGCTGCCGGACTAATATTATCAACCCAAACAACATCTATTGCCCTTGGTAGAATAGATTGACCGAAGTGCATTGCCCTCCTTGCAAGATTCAGCTTGCCCTTGACATCATTTGAAATGAACTTCTTCTCCTTGTCCTTCTTGCCGGTCAGTTCGAAGGCTACTTTATAAAACCTCGCACGCCAGAGGGCAGATTTGTCCTCATCAAGCAGCACTCTGATGAGATAGCCAATAAAGGCGAGAGCTATAACCCAGAATCCGTATTCCTTGGCTAAGTCAACTAACCAGCCCATTATTTGCTCTCCTCAAACGATCCAAGTGAAAGAAAACATCGTTCTTTCATACAGGCAAAAACTAGACGACCACCCTTGCGAGTTAGGGCCTTAAAGTTGTCAGTTGTAATAGTATCCCCGCAGGCGTGACACTTGATTTCCCCGGCCTTGAATTTCTCAAACAATCCCAATCGTCCAATGAAGTCTTCTATTTCGGATGAGTGTAGAGCTTGGAATACTTCTTTCATTGTATCTCCAATTATTCAGTAAGATCGGATCATAAATTTTTGAGCAGAGCAAGCAAATGCCCGCCCATCTACTTCATTTCCCCATCGCATCTATCCTAATCGTATCTATCCTACCAATCTGGCAGTATAGACGCAACTACTTAAAATCCTGATCTGGAGCCGCAAAGCCGGCGTTAGCAACCCGTTGCAGGCATTCTGAAATTACTTTTTGACTTAAACTGACAAGACAAATTGCTCTATGGAGTCAACCTTCTTGATAAGCTCCTCAGGGCTTTTGTGTGTCTGAATATCCCTTTTGAGTTCCTCTAAACGATACTCTATATCAAGCTTAACCTTCTCCTCCAGAAATGAGCGTCTGAATTCCTCGGAAGAAAACTGCTTTTTAAAGTATTTCTCTGCAATACTCATTTTTTATCTCTCCATAATTTCCTGATAGATTTTGCCTTCTCAATTTCATTTTTAGGGGTCTTCTGTTCCTTTTTCACAAAGCCATGTGTGAAAATAATTTGCTTCTCTGATTCGTAAAAATAGAAGCTTCTTGAAATCCTGTTTTCAAAACTCACCCTGAGTTCAAAAATGCCGTCTTCCAGATACTTGGACAAATTCTCTTTTGGCTGTATTCCGCTGTTCTTCAGCTCCACCAACTTTTCGATGCATGCAAATATTTTAGCACGTTCTTTAGTAGACAATCTATCCAAAAACTCAATCATTGCAACCTTGCCGTTAATTTCGGCAAAATCATAGGTGAATTTCATTTATCACCCCATTACTACCGTATTTAATGCTCGCTGTAATTTTTCAGGCAGTCTTATGGTGATTGTCTCAGTCATTTTATACACCCTCTCTTTTTATGAGGTTTGAACAGACCTATCAAGCCTCTTAAACGATTCCTCTGCATCTGGTAGGAAGGTTACTTTATACATAGGTCTTTTTTGAGTAACTTCCAATCCTTACCTTTGCCTTGAAAGTCGTCCTGCCTTGCCTTCCGCATTTTTTTTATAAAAGACGGGTTCTGCGATAAGAGCCAATCTTCCAAGTCCTCCAAAAATTCATTGTGATTATTATGATAAATTATATCATTCCTTATACTATCTAACAAGAAAAA
>JAHFEP010000257.1 GCA_023248415.1 Nitrospirota bacterium | reverse complement strand
GGATTATCGGGTGGTTTGGTTTCGGGTTCGTTAGAGCCGCAGGATGCGCTTATGGCAATGCTTATGGCAATGGTAAAGAGCAAAGTCAATAAATACAATATTGTCAGGCGAGACGCCTGTTCTACTACACCTTTTGTCTTTTTCGTTTTCATTGTTTTTCTCCTTTCTGTAATTTAGTTGATTAAGTTTATTATGTTGATTATGTTGATTCGGATTTAACTATTCAACTTAGTCAACTAAGTTAACCATTCAACCTAATCAACCCTGTTTTGCCTCCCATTTGTCCCTACACCTCTTCACCTCCTTTTCTTAAAAGTTTCCCCCTTTCACCGTTTCAGTTTATTAAGGGGCTTATAATAGTCTGTATATTCTTATGGGTGTCATTCCCGCATGTCTTTAGCGGGAATCCAGTAGTTTTAAGCCTCTGGATGCCCGATTAAGAACCTCGGGCATGACGGAAAAAAGACGAAAACCTGTAGTTACTATTATGAGACAATTAATAACCCTTCTTCTCCTCCTTTCTGACCCCGCTGTTTTATTTCCCTCATCCTGCCCTCTCTGGTGGGACAGGTATCTTGCCTGTCGCCACAGGCTGGAAGCCTGTGCCACCAAGGGGAGAGGGGAAAAAGTTGTCAACCTCCTTTAGCCTTTCTTCTTTTTGCTGCCGACTTTTTTTGCGGGAGCAGGTTTGCAACCCGCTCCATTCCGATGTCTTTTTGCTTTTCTCCTTCCTCATGAGCTTCTGCCATAATATGCCGCAGTTCATCGTAATTCCTGAAGGGCTGCTTCTTTTCCTTGTCCACTATTTCCACCATCCCAACCAAGCTGTTTTGGTTTTCAGGGTCTCGGCGGTAGACACGAACAATATATGTATCCCTGCAAAGAATACTCAAAAACCCTCCTTAATAAGGTTCAGGTCGTATATCTTTATCTTTTATCTCTATACGCTGACACATTAACATACCTTAGGTAACCGGAAGGTAACCGGAAGAAAAAAAATTAAAAGATGTATTTTTTTATAATTTTATTGACATTTTTGGCTAATCATCTTAAAATTATCTCATAATTTTAAGACAATCATCTAAAACAATGCCAAAAATACAATCTACAGAAAATCTTCATCCAAGAAAGATATTGTCAGAGCTTAGAAGATACCTTGATGAGGAGAGTATTATCCTTCTTATCGGTGCAAGGCAGGTAGGGAAAACAAGCATCCTTTATCTTCTAATGGATGAGGTCAGGAAGCTCGGATTTTCGGATAAAGAGAGCCTTTACTTTGACCTTGAGGATTTTTTTATCCTTGACATCTTTAATTCAGGGCCTAAGGAGTTTCTTGCCTATATTGCTGCCCGCGGTGTTGATATTAACAGGAAGGTTTTTATATTTGTGGATGAAATTCAATATATGGCTAATCCTACCAATTTCTTAAAATTTGTCTCAGATAGCCGCAAGAATATAAAGCTAATAGTCTCAGGCTCATCCACCCTTGAGATTCGCCGTAAGTTCAGGGATTCCCTTGCAGGCAGAAAGGTCGTTTTTGAGGTCTATCCCCTGGATTTTTACGAGTTTCTTGTATTTAAGGGTGAAAAAGATTTGAGTGATACACTGATAAGGAGTGATATCCGTCATGTCAGCCCGAATGTTAAGCTTGAAGAAATCCCTGCGCGTTTCTTTACAGCAGAGCTGGCAAGATATTTTACTGAATACATTATATTCGGCGGCTATCCACGGGTTGCGATGGAGAGAGACTACGACAAGAAGACGGCATATTTGATAGACATCTACAATTCGTATGTGAAGAAGGATATAAAAGATATAATGAGGGTTGACAATATTATGGCATTTAACAACCTCATAAAAGCCCTCGCACTTCAGACTGGCAGCCTTATAAACCTCTCAGAGCTTTGCTCCGCTGTGAAGATTGCAAGAGAGACACTTGAGAGGTATCTATTTCTTCTTGAAAACACATTTATTATTAAGACCGTAACCCCATTCTCAAGTAACCCGAGAAAAGAGCTCAGCAAGATGTCAAAGGTCTACTTTGTTGATACGGGCTTGAGAAATATAGCCATCAAAAACCTAAACAGCCTTAGCGAAAGGGTTGATACAGGCGCATTGATTGAAAACGGGGTCTTTGGCAATATACTAAAAAACCTGACGGCTCTGGAAGAGCTCCATTTTTGGAGGACGTTGTCAAAGAATGAGGTGGATTTTCTGCTGTTAAAGGGAAAAGCGGCAAGACCAATAGAGGTAAAATATTCTCCGTTTAAATCAGCAAGAATTCCTTTAGGTATAAGGAACTTTCAAAAAGAATATGAGGTAGAGGAAGGGGTTGTGCTGACAAAGGATTATTTTGGCAGGGCAGATAATACCATCTTTTTACCTGTCTGGCTCTGTTGAAATAACAGTGCAAAGCTTCAGCCTTTTATAATCTCATTATAAATCTCCTCTGTTGCAGGAGACGGGGGAATCCCCATGTTTGCAGAAAGGGTTTTGCAGCAGCGATGATACACATCATGTGCATCACTAACCTTGCCGAGGTGTTTATAGAGCAGCATGAGGCGCTGATAAAAGACCTCTGCAAGGCTGTCTATGTCAAGCGCCTTCTGATAACAGTCTATCGCCTTGTTCCAGTCGCCAATATTCTCCCAGTAACGGCCGACTAATTCTATATTGTGCAGAAATTTGCTGCGAAGCCTCTCTTGCATCTGCACTGCATAGGGCTGGTCTGTGTCTTTGTCAAGGAAGCGTCCAGTGTAAAGAGCTAAGGCTTTAATACGCAGCTCACATGCCTTTTCTTGCTGACCATCTTTTTCTGAAGCTTCAGCCTGATTCAGCAGTCTCTCAAATGCCCAGTTGTTTACCCATACATAACGGCTGTCAAGTGTTAATCGTCCCTCTTGATGGTTAATAGCATCTTTATATCCTATCAATCGCCGCAGTCTCTGCAATGCTGTAACAAAGCTGCGGTATGCGGCATCTCCTTCTTGCTCTGGCCAGAGAAGGTCAATTAATTGTGTTTGTGGCACATCACGGCCGCCTGAGGCAATTAATGCCTTTAAAAGCTCCAGCGGCTTTTTCTGAGCCCTGACAGGGAATTGAATCGGCTTTTCATCTTTTACAACAGAGAACCTGCCGAGGGTGTATATCTTAAGGGGATACGGCCAGTTTTCAAGGTGCAATGGCGGTTCTTCAGGGATTAAGTTATGCTTTCTGATAAGTCTTTGTACATAGCTTGCCTCTAACCCTATCTCTAATGCTTTTGAACAAAGCCATGCCATATCAGAACGTCTAAGCCCGAAGATGTCTAAAATATTCCATTTTCCGCCGAGAGAGATTGCCTTATGTAATATCTCCACCCCTTCTCCCTTAGATTTTTCACTTTTAGCAGTTAGAAGCAGAAAAGACTCTGTTATTAAGCATCTAAACTCTGCAAGTACATTTTTCATGCTGCGAGCAATACTTCTTGCCTCAGTAAGATAAGCAATGGCTTTCTCTTGCTCACCGCTGTACAATAATGCCTGAGCAAGGTTAATACGATAGTTTTCCTCAGAAAAGGGCGCACCGTTTTCTAATACAATTTTAAAGGCAAATTGTGCATGTTCAACAGCAGAATGAAATTCAC
>JAHFEP010000256.1 GCA_023248415.1 Nitrospirota bacterium | reverse complement strand
CGAGCCTGAAAAGACGAGTAAAAGAGCTTGAGGAAAAAGTATGGATAGATAATAAGGAAACCCAATTTCTCATTATCAGGTGGGAGACAGACGAGCCAGACTGTAAGGCATTGGTAGGGGACAATCTGGACTTATGCCCGGAGTATCAGAAATTCAAGTTGAACCCGGAGGTAGCTTACGGGGTTGCTATATTCTGGCCTCCATGTAATGACTGTAAGGAGCCTGTGAGGATTAAGGATTGCCTATGCGACAGCCATTAAGGTTGACGCATTAAGGCAATTAGGCAGGATGCTGAAGGAGACGGAGAGAAATAAGGGTGAAAAGGGACAATTTACGGGTAGTTCCAAAACAGAACCACCCGTAAATATACCGCTTACCCTCTCCGAGCTTGGGCTTGATAAAAAGGTATCCAGTTAAAGGTTTATAAACAGTTACATTACAGTTACAGGGTATAAATAAACTTTGAAGATGCAAGGACTTACAAACACGCAGGGGATTAGTAATCCCAAGAATACACCTAAAGAGCTTCTGAAAAAGAGGCTTTTAACTATCAAAGAGGCTGCCGATTATTTAGGCCGCAGCGTCTGGAGTATCCGGGAGCTTGTCTGGGCTGGCAGCCTGCCTATTGTAAGAGTAGGTAAAAGAATTCACCTTGACATACATGACCTTGATAGATGGATTGAACAGCACAAAACCCGCTACACTTATTGACCCCCCTTTAAAAAAAACCTCTTGACATTCATATTAATATCTATTAATATACATACATATTAAGCAATATATATAAAAGGGGGTGATAATTTATGGCATTGGTAAGGGTAACATTCCTTATTGACGAAAAGATGTTAGGCGACCTTAAAACCTTGTCCAGCATTACACGGATTAAGCAATCGGATTATGTCCGTGAAGGCATTGCTTATGTATTGGAGAGATACAAGGCAGAGTTTAAGAAAGCCAAACAGCATGAAAGGAGGTAGGTTAAATGGGTAATATCTACAAGAGAGGAAATGTTTTCTGGCTCAAGTATTACAGGGCTGGCAAGCCTTACTTTGAAAGCTCTAAGTCCACAAAAGAAAGCGATGCAAAGAGACTGCTTAAGCTCCGTGAAGGGCAGATAAGCGAGAATAGGTTTCCGGGATTAAAGATTGAGAAGGTAAGGTTTGAGGAGCTTGCACAGGACTTGATTGAGGATTACAAGACAAACGGCAAGAAATCTTTGGATAGGGCAGAGAGAAGCATTAATAACTTAAAAAAGTATCTTGAAGGCATAAGGATAATTGATATTGATACAGGTAGAATAAATCAATATATCTTAAAAAGGCAAGATGAAGGCGCAGAAAATGGGACAATTAACCGTGAACTGGCTGCACTCAAGAGGATGCTTAATCTTGCAAGAAGGGCAACACCGCCAAAGGTAATTAATATCCCTTACATACCACATCTGCAAGAGAATAACGCAAGGATAGGCTTCTTTGAATATGAGGAGTATCGGAGCCTTTTGAAGGCGCTGCCTTATTATCTTAAGCCTGTAGTAATAATGGCCTATTATACAGGCATGAGAAAAGAGGAGATATTAGGCCTGCAATGGCCGCAGGTTGACTTGATAGAAGGCAAGATAACCTTAAGAGCAGAAGATACTAAAAACAGCGAATCAAGGGTTATCTACATGACAGGTGAGTTATTAGAGACAATACGCTTTCAAAAGGCAGTAAGAGACAATAAGAATCCTAACTGTCAATGGGTATTCTTTGGAGAGGCAGGAGACAGGATTAAAGACTTTAGGGCGGCATGGGATACAGCCTGCAAGACAGCAAAACTTGAAGGCAGGCTTCTGCATGATTTTAGACGAACAGCAATAAGAAACATGGTAAGAGCTGGTGTCCCTGAAAGGGTTGCAATGATGGTATCAGGACACAAGACAAGAAGCGTTTTTGAGCGGTATAATATAGTTAATGAGGATGATTTAAAGAAGGCATCCAAAAAGGTTGCTGAATTTCACAGAGAGAATCTTAAAAACGGTTACAAAACAGTTACAATTTCAGATTTAGAGGGGGTTGAGCCATGCAAAGAGAATATTATAAGTCATTGAAAACTTGGTGCCGGAGGCCGGAATTGAACCGGCACGGGAGTTACCCCCCGAGGGATTTTAAGTCCCTTGCGTCTACCAGATTCCGCCACTCCGGCAATGGAGGCGGCGAGCGGATTTGAACCGCTGCATCGCAGTTTTGCAGACTGCTCCCTTACCACTTGGGTACGCCGCCAATTCACCCAACCTTTTGCATATCAAACATCCTCAAAATGGAGCGGGAGACGGGATTCGAACCCGCGACCTCAACCTTGGCAAGGTTGCACTCTACCACTGAGTTACTCCCGCTTAAAAAATTAACATAATATAACAAAGTCAGCCTAAACTTGTCAAACAAAAATTGGTATAGGTGACAGCCGATATTAATCAATTAGCCAATAACCTTATTAGACATCTCAATAACTGGAATACAGATAGTCTTTTGACTCGTCCTCTTTTCCATTACATATCTGTCAATTAGCTTCAGGGTATCGGGAAGGAAAAAAGCCTCACCGCATTGCTTGCAAACTTCTGCCTGAATGTTTTCAAAAAGATAAAATTCATCACTCCACTTATGCATATGACTGATTTTACGAATCTCAATTTTACCTTTACAAAAAGGACATGTCTTCATTTTATCTCCTTTCTTATCTTCCAATTAATCCATAGTTCAGAGTCTGGTCTATATAGGGTAATCATCACTAATGTTCCTTCATAAATCGAGCAAACAGCATGAATTGGTTGCCCTTGCTCTGTGAATCCAAGTAATAAAAAAGAATGACCCCTCGGATCCTCTGGATAATCCTCAATAAGCTCGCATCTATTGCCCATTAATGCTTCTTCCACCTCAACCATGCTAATATGATCAGCATCTCTTTCTACCTCAGCATGCAGTGTTAACCTGTATTTGCCACTTCTAATAAGCTCATTAACATGCTCAATTATTTCCATATAATATATAAGTTTAGCATAAATTGAGATTGTTCACAAGCAAAGGAAAATAAAGGTAATGTATCATATCTTGTGTCAGTAAGAGGAATGGGGTATCCTACTGGGCAACAAACTAATACTAACCCTTTAACCCAATAGGAGGTACCCCATGTATAAAGTAACAATAACAAATATACAGACTGCATTTAAGGAAATCAAGCATTTTTGTCCAGATGACTGGGATGGCGATTACAGGATTGCTGCCAGTGAAGCCATAAAGAAGATACTTGAGGATAGGATGAAAAGGTATAGGGATGCCTATTTAGATGAGATATGCTTACAGGATATTGATGACCGGTGCAATGGTTATTATCCGAGGCATTTATTAACAGAATTTGGTGACATAGAGTTATCTATTCCAAGGACTCGGACATTCAGTGCGATTAATATACTAAATAGATTTGCCAGAAGGAGCGCCAATATAGATCGCATGATCCTTTTAAGCTTTATTCTCGGCTTATCCACCCGGAAGGTCGGGGAGGCATTATTGCCTATATTGGGAGAGGTTATCAGCCCCCAGACTGTAAGCAGGATAGCAAAGCAATTAGATGAAGCGGTTATATCCTATCACAAAAGGC
>JAHFEP010000003.1:1636-32930 GCA_023248415.1 Nitrospirota bacterium | reverse complement strand
CCTTCTCCCTTAAGGCGCCCCCTTTTTAGGTATTTTCTATTCATGATACAAAACGGGTTAAAAAGGATGGAGCAATAACCTTTAAGGGAAAAGAATACAAGATAGATAGATTCTGTGGTCAGCAGTGGCTGCCTGATGCAGAGGGGCCACTATATAATTTCGGCTAAAAATGGGATTTAGTCTAAATTATTGATAAAATGAGGGGGTATGAAAAAGATTGTGGTTTTTATCTTGTTTCTGATAGGTGTTGTAGCAGGTGTAATTTTTGTTCAGGCTATGATTAACCAATCTGCTATGGTTCAACCTATTAAATTTAACCACCAATTACACCATAAAAAAATGGGGATTGATTGTATTTTCTGTCACAAATATGTTGAGACCGAGTCTCGCGCAAGTATACCGAATATTGATGTATGTGGCATATGTCATTTAGTCCTTATAGGCAATTCCTCAGAAGAAAAGAAGGTGCATGAATATGTAAAAAATCAAAAACGAATACCTTGGCTTTCCATTTATCATGTTTCAGACTATGCATCTTTTTCGCATAGAAGACATGTGGCAATAGGAAAACTAAGTTGTAACCTCTGTCATGGCGATATGGGTACGCTAACTTCTCCGCCTGAAAAGCAATTTCTTAAAATAAAAATGGAAAATTGCATTAACTGCCATGAAAAAAGACATGTTAGCACGGATTGTAATCAGTGTCATAGGTAGAAGATTTTTTATGGTATACGAGGGGGATTCCTGAATGGAAATTAAGAGGCGTGATTTCTTGAAGTTTCTTGGAGGCTCTATTGCAGGGTTTGGTGTAGGTAGTATAGGCGAGGCCATAATCAAAATTCCATACTCGGCAAAAGAGATTTTATATTCAGGCCCAAGGCTTCAATCATGGAAACTCACTACCTGTATGAAATGCCCTGGCGGCTGCAGCCTTAAAATTCGCTTGATTGATGGTTTGCCTATACAGGCGCTTGGCAACCCCCTATCTCCTGTAAATGAGGGGGGAATTTGCCCTATGGGATTGACCCATGTAGAGACCTTATATCATCCTGCTCGCTTAACAGGTCCTATGAAGAAGGTAAATGGTAAATTCATGCCAATTTCATACGAGGAGGCATTTGAAACACTTTCAAATGAGTTAAAAAAACTCATCTCAGAAAAGAAACAACAGGATTTATTTTTTGTTGCTCAAACAGAATCAAAATTAAGGGTTGCTTTATTTGAAAAGTTTATGGATAAACTCGGTTCCCGCAATCTTGTTGTTGATAATTTCTCTTACAATTCTCTTTCTCCTTACTTGAAAATAACAGATGAACTGCCAGATTTCGTTGATTTTGATTCATGCGATTTCATACTCAACTTCGGAAGCCAATTTACAGAGATCTCTGATGCCCCACTCTACTTTACCCGTAAGATCAATGAATTTAAATCAGAAGGTAAGAAGATTGTTGCTTTTCAATCAAGGCTTACACCAAGTGTTTCCAAAGCAAATGAATGGATCCCTATAAATCCTGCATTATATGGCATTATGGCATCGGGCATTGCTTATGTTTTGCTCAGGGATGGGCTATATGACAATGATTTTACAGAAAAGAACTTTAATGGGTTTGAGTCATTCAAAAAAAAGATTTTGGAGGATTTTACTCCAGATAAGGTAGCTAAATTAACAAATGTTCCGCCACAAAAGATTATAGAAATTGGAAGGAGATTTGGCAATTCTAAGACGCCTGTAGCCTTTCTTGATGAATCTATATTATACAGCTCAAACGGAACTGATAATGCATTATCAGTTATTGCTTTAAACGCACTGAAGGGCTTTAAAGGATTTGGGGAATTCAAGGAACCGGTTTTCCCGGCCGTTGAGAAGCCTCATAATCGTAATACTTTTTATTCATTCAATGACCGATTGACTAATGGAAAAGATATTTCCCTATTGATGATTTATAATAATAATTTTGTCTTCAATAATCCCAATCAAGATGTGCTGAAAAGAAAACTACAGACAATTCCGTTTATTGTAAGCTTTTCGTCATTCATTGATGAAACAACGAAGTATGCAAATCTTATAATCCCTGACCACGATGACATGGAAAGGCAAGATATCATTGTTCACAATATTAATTTCCAACTTTTTAGCATACAGCAGCCAATTGTAAAACCCTTTTATCAGACAGTTGATACAGGCGATGTGTTAATTTCGTTGATGAGAAAATTAGCGCCACTTCCTAATGTTCCTTACGGAGATTATGAAGCTTACTTAAAGGAAATGGTAAAGGATGTATATAAAAAAGGCGAGGGGATTATAATGAGTCAAGCAAAACCAACGCATATTGAAAAAGGTTTAAAGAAAATTGGTTGGCAGGTTATCCCCTATGCAAATTTTGATGAATTTTGGGGAAAACTGATGGAATATGGTGGATGGTGGAATCCTTATACGAAAAAAAATCAATACAAGCCTAAACTTGATTTTAAATCCAAATCCTCACAGAATCCTGCATTTACAATGCCTAAATATAATTCAGCATCATTGGGCGACAAACTATACTTAAACATCTTTCGTAAGAATCTTGATTATAAAGGCAGCATGGGTATACAACCAGTCCTTATTGAACAATTTGGCATTAATTGCGATGTTTATTGGGATATGTGGGCTGAAATAAATCCGGAGACTGCTCAAAGGCTTTCAATCCCAAACAGGGGCAAGGCGCTTATTAAGACTGATAAAGGTAGGTTTTCCGCAACAATAATATATAATTCCGCTGTTATGCCGCAAAACATTGATGTTCCATTTGGATTAGGACATACAGATTTCGGCGATAATTCTGGAGCCAACCCATTGTCCTTCTCAAATAATGTATTTGATAAGGCCACGGGGAAGCCGTCCTTTTCAGAAACATTGGCTGAAATAGAGGTTATATAGCAGGGTGAGGGGATTAGAAGATATGAGGATTGCAGGAATATGCTGATAGCTGAGTAAGAAAGGAGTATATATGCCAAAATATGGAATGGTTATTGATCTTGATAAGTGTACATTATGCGAAGCTTGTGTCACTGCATGTAAGCTTGAGAATAATGTTCAAATAGTCTCAAAAGAAGATGCGGCTATTGGAAGAACAATGTTCTGGATGACGATGCTTACCTTAGAGCATGAAGGTCAATATCCTGATATTAAGCTGAAACGAATTCCAAGACTTTGCTTCCAATGCGATAAACCATCATGTATAAAGACATGTCCTGTGCGCGCAACATATAAGAGAGAGGATGGAATCATTGCACAGATATATCCGAATTGCATAGGATGCAGATATTGTATGGCAAATTGTCCTTATACTGTAAAGGTATTTAACTGGGATAGAGACAAACAACCACAGCAGGTAGAAAAGTGTTATAACGAGGATGTTTCTGTTAGGCCAAAAGGGATTGTTGAAAAATGTGTATTTTGCATACACCGTCTTCAGAAAGCAGAGGAAAGAGCAAAGGCAGAATATAGGGAGCTTAGAGATGGTGATTATGTGCCAGCCTGTATGGAGGTTTGTCCAGCAAAAGCAATCTATTTTGGCGATCTGGATGATCCACACAGCAAGGTTTTTGAAGCCATAAAAGATTATCGCAGATTTACCCTGCAGGAAGATTTAGGCACGATTCCAAAGGTATATTACTTAAATGCCAAGGACTAATAATAAAAGAAATATATTGGAGGTGTTTGGCTATGAGCAATCAACATCTTATTGATGAGGATGAAGCGCTATTTAGACCGATTTACCACACAGGGAAGGGCTTTTATATCCTTGCGGCTCTGTTTGTGTTCATATTTTTCATTGGTGCGGCATATTATATTCGTCAGCTTATATATGGACTCGGCGTTACGGGTTTAAATCAGTCAGTAACCTGGGGATTTTATATAGTGAGCTTTGTTTTTTTTATCGGAATTTCACATGCGGGGACACTGATTTCAGCAATCCTTCGCTTATCTAAGGCAGAGTGGAGACGGCCAATTACTAGAATGGCAGAGGTCATTACCGGCATTGTTCTGGGTATCGGCGCTTTACATCCACTACTAGATATGGGCAGGCCAGATAGAATGTTACATTTGTTTGAGAGGGGAAGATTACAATCCCCTTTATTGTGGGATGTGACAAGTATATCAGCTTATTTTACTGCTTCAGCTATTTATCTTTTTTTACCGCTAATACCCGATATTGCGATGCTGAGAGATAGGGGCGGCAGGTTCCATAATCTTTATAGGGTTCTCTCCTGGGGATATCGGGGAACTGAAAGACAAAAACATGTTCTTGAAAGAGCTATCAATATTCTTATGGTTATGGTTATCCCGATAGCTGTTTCGGTTCACACAATCATCTCATGGATCTTTGCAATGACACTGCAACCAGGCTGGCACAGCACAATTTTTGGCCCATACTTTGTGGTTGGCGCACTCTTTTCAGGGATTGCGGCTTTATTAATTGTTATGATTGTATTTAGAAAGGCATATCATTTTGAAGGCTATCTGAAAGATATTCATTTCCAGTATCTGGGAACGCTCTTACTGATTATGTCCTTATTATGGGGATATTTTACCTTTGCAGAGTATCTGACAGTATTTTATGGACACGAGCCGAATGAGATGCGTGTATTTTTATATAAATTTAGTGGAGGATATGCGCCTTTCTTCTGGCTTATGGTTGTGTGCAACCTTGTTATACCTATTGTTTTTCTCACTAATAAGAAATTGAAAAAGATCCCCGGTATTTTAATTGCTTCTATCAGTGTGCTAATAGGGATGTGGCTTGAAAGGCTTATAATTATAGTTCCAAGTCTTGCAAATCCACGGCTGCCATATAAGACAGGCATTTATATGCCATCCATGACTGAAATAGCAATATTTAGCGCTGCGATTTCGGTTTTTGCTCTTGGTTTCATGGTGTTTTCAAAGCTATTTCCATTAATCTCCATCTGGGAAATTAAGGAAGGCCGCGAGGAAAGCGTTTATGCTGTATCAAAACGTTTAAAGGAGTATTTGCCCGGCGCACATGAAGAAAAATCCGTAGAGCAAGCTATAAAGGAACAATTATGAAGGAAAAAACTATTTTTATTCTACAAATATTAACACTATCAGTTGTATGGATTATAGTTTTAGGTATAATAGCTTTATTTGTTCATTTGGTGATAGTTGCACACCGTTTACATGATGCTCTAACTGCAGCTGTAGGAATAAGTATTTTCGCAATTGTGGTATTCTGTATAATGGGAAGCGTGGCAACTTATGTGTTTATAGGTTTCCAAAAAGATAAAAATGAAGGGGGCAGGTTATGAGATTGAAGGCATTAATATTTGCATTTATTTTGATAGCTATCCTATCTCCTAATTCCTATGCTCAATTACTGCCAGAGAGGCCATTGGAAGGAAGAATGGTTTTTGAGGAAAAAGGTTGCGTTAATTGTCACTCCATCGATGGCAGTGGTGGACAGATAGGACCTGATCTGGGAGCATATAGCTTTTCTGGAACAGGGTTTGATTTAGTTTCCAGGATGTGGAACCATTCGCCAAAGATGTTATCAAAAATGGGACAGATGAATATTAAGAGGGCTGAATTTACACCAGAAGATTTCCAAAACCTTCAAACATTTTTGTATTTTCTACGCTACTTAGGCAAAAGTGGAAGTGTTGCAAAAGGGAGAGAGATTTTTACCCAAAAAAAATGTATCTTGTGTCATGTGATAGGAAAGGAAGATGCCTCTAAAGTCCGACTGGATAAAATAAAGGTTTATGCTTCACCCTTGTTTTTAGCGCAAAGTATGTGGAATCATGCTATTCAAATGCACAGGAGACTGAAGTCATTACATGTTACCCCGCCGACCTTTACAGGTAATGAATTTGCTGACCTCTCAATCTATATAAGGGCGGTAAGCACATTGGGAGAACGAGAAGAACGCTACATGTATCCTGGTAGTCCCAGGGAAGGGGAAGAATTATTCAAAAGCAAGCAATGTTATTTCTGTCATGTGGAAAAAAAGATAGGACCTGACTTGAGAACCTATAATATGAATAAAAGTGTGACTGAAATAGCCGGCATGATGTGGAATCATGCCGAAAAAATGGAGGAGATGACAGAAAAGTTTAAAATCCCTTGGCCCACATTCAAAGGGGATGAGATGGCAAACTTAATCTCATATCTCTATTTTATGAATCCTCCAAAAATTAGCGGCTCTAAAGAAGAAGGAAGGCGCCTCTTTCAAGAGAAAGGTTGTATAAAATGCCATTATCCAGATAATCCATATAAAGCGCCGCCTATTGCTGAAAAAAAACCTTTTCATAGTGAAAATGCTTTCTTTGCCGCACTGTGGAACCATGCACCACGAATGGAGGAAATTTTATACTCAAGAGGTGAGGGGCTCCCCCAACTTTCAGCTTCTGGAGTAAAATCATTGTATCTATATCTGAATCCAAAAGCTAATAAATAGCAGCCTCAATGAAAGAGACATGGGGAATAAAGCCCGGCAAGGAAGCGCTTAAAGGGGTGGTAGAAGCAGAGAGGGTTTTTGAAGAAAGTTTTGTTAGGGAACAATTATAAATAGACAATTAGTAGACATTAAGGGGATTGAGATAAGGGTTTCATGTTAAAACCTTTTGTAAAAGGAGGTTTTATCATGTCACAAAGGTTGCACAAAAGGCTTTCAAAGGAGTTTGCAGAAGAGGTGTTAGATAGGGTTTCTGTCAGGCGCTGAATGGAGCCGGGCAGAAAAGAAATAATAACATTTATTCATAAGGAGGAGTAAAATGTCACAAAAGCAAAGAAGCAAATTTATATTTTTCATGATCGTAATCTTGTTCGTAATCATTTTTGCAGGTGCCTTTGTAACAAAGGCATCAGCAGCAGGAAAGGGAAATGCAGAGGCAGGCAAAAAGGTTTATGATGCGAAATGCACTCTCTGCCATGGCGCTGCAGGAAAAGGCGACGGCCCTGCAGGCGCAAGCCTTAATCCAAAGGCAACAAACTTTACAGACAAGGCAAAGATGGCAAAATCAGATGACGAGCTGTTTAAGATAATCTCTGATGGTTCAAAGGGCACAGCCATGATGGGATATGCCGGTTCAACAAGCGAGCAGGACCGCTGGGATATTATTGCATACATCAGGTCACTATCCAAGTAGGAGATTTTCTTTCTCTTGCTTGTTTGTGAAGACCTTTAAAGGGGGCCCTTTCCCCATAAAAGCATTACCTTCTCCCTTAAGGCGCCCCCTTTTTAGGTATTAAAAAAGTTTTTGACATTTAATCTGAAAGGATTATAATTAGAACATAAAAATCGGCTTTATAGATAACCTGTCTATTATTAGTTACGCTCACCGTGTAAGGTGTTTCAAAGGTCTTCAAAGTATGGAGGTAAAGATGAAAAGATGGTATGTGCCCCTTCTGCTAATCACAGCCATTGTTATATTTTCCGCTTCCGCATCGCACCAGAAGGAGCTGCCAAAGATTGAGAAGAATACCTTTACAAGCGCAAAGGTGTGCGGCGAATGCCATGTGGAGATATATAATATGTGGAAGAATTCCCTCCATGCCATGTCCCTTGAAGACCCGATATTTCAGACAGCAAATATCATTGCCTTTAAAAATACAAATGGCGAGACAAAGATATTATGCATCAGATGTCATGCGCCGATAACTTATATAAATAAGGATTATGATTTAAAACAGGAGATAACAAAAGAGGGTGTTACATGCGATTTCTGCCATTCTGTTACTGCAGTGGATTTCAAAAACAGAGACAACCCCTATAAAATCGAACCTGGCATTACAAAGAACGGACCATTAGGAGGGCTTTCTTCGCCTGTGCATAAAACGCGGCAGCTAAAGCTTTTTGAGACATCAGATCTCTGCGGGGCGTGCCACGATTTTACAGACCTGAATGGTGTCACTATCCTCGGCACCTATTCAGAATGGAAGGCAGGGCCTTATGCAAAAGATGGTACCCAGTGCCAGGACTGCCACATGCCGCGTAAAGAAGGTAGGATAGTTACTGAAAGTGTTAAAAAGAGTAATGTGAAATTTATCAATGAGCACAATATTCAGGGCGGCCATTCCATTGAACAGGTCAAAAAGGCAATAAAGGTAGAGGTAAAAGAGGTAAAAAGGTATCCTGATAAGCTGAAGGTTTTTGTAGATGTATCAAATATCGGCTCAGGCCACATGGTTCCCACAGGAACGCCTTCAAGAAAGATAGTGCTTGATGTTACTATAAGAACAACAACAGGACAGCTTTTAAAAGAGCAGAAGGTTTATAAAAAGACGCTTGTTGGCGCAGGCGGTATTGAATTTACCAAGGACAGTGATGCCATGTGCAACAGGACAGCTATAACAAGCGATAACAGGATCGGTCCAAAGGAGACGAGGAGAGAGGAATTTACCTTCTATATCCCTCAGGATGTCCTTGTTACCGTAACAGCACAGGCAATCTACCAATACAATCCTGAGATAATCCAGCAGACAGATATAAATATTGAAATGGGCAAGGATGAAAAGGTGTCAAGGTGAGGCATGGCAAAGAAGGCGGAAAAAATTAGTTCTAACAGCAAAAGAAGTTTTTTAAAAATACTCTTTCTATCTGTTATGGGCATAAGCTTTGGCGGTGTGGTTTATCCAATTATACGCTATCTGTCGCCATTATCCCAGCAGCAGGCAGTAGAAAAGATAGAGATTATTAAGGATGAGGTGCCGATTGGCAAGGCAAGGTTTTTTACTTACAAAGGAAGCCCTGCTGTTATTATTCAAACAAAGGCAGGCTTTACTGCCTTGTCTGCTGTATGCACGCATCTTGGCTGTATTGTAAAGTGGCTGGAGGACAAGGGAGAGTTCCAGTGTCCGTGCCACGCAGGGAGGTTTGATACTACTGGCAAGGTGCTCTCAGGTCCTCCGCCGAATCCCCTGCCGCAGATTGCTGTGGCAGAGAGCGGTGCGAAGATTGTTATTGGATAATGTGGAGGCTTAAAATGGAGCTGATAAAGGATATAAATAAAAAACTCCTTGACTGGCTTGATGAAAGATACGATGCAAGGCAATGGATAAGGGAGAACCTTACAGACAAGCTGGTGCATAAGCATATAAACTGGCTTTACTGCTTTGGCGGGCTTTCGTTTCTCGGATTTTTGCTCCAGATAGGAACAGGCATCTTTCTAATGATGTATTATATACCAACGCCTAAAGACGCATTGGCAAGCGTTCAAAATATTGCAAACAATGTGCCCTTTGGATGGCTTTTTCAAAGGCTCCATTCTGTTGGCGCAAATGTAGTGAACCTCCTTGTGATGTTTCATATGCTCAGAGTCCTTTATCACGGCGCGTACAAGAAGCCGAGAGAATTTCAGTGGGTGTCAGGGGTATTTTTATTGTTGATTACAATGGCAATGAGCTTTACAGGCTATCTTTTGCCGTGGACACAGCTTTCATACTGGGGCGCAACCATTGGCACAGAGATGCCTGGCGCAACGCCAATAGTCGGTGAATGGCTTGTGCAGCTTATAAGAGGCAGCGCGCAGATAACAGGCATTACACTTACAAGATTTTATGCAATACATGTAGTTGTTCTTCCCTTGACATTGATTGCATTTTTGGGCATACACTTTCTGATGATAAGAAAGGTCGGGATAAGCGGGCCGATGTGAGGTAATTTATGGCTAAGAAAAAGGAAAAATACGAAGAGGGCGCAGTGCCTTTTGTTCCTGTTCATATAATGAAGGAGATGGCAGCAGCCTTTATATTTTTAGGCATACTTATTCCCCTTGCAATACTCTATCCGTTTGAGGAGTTTGAGCCAGCGAACCCCTTTGTTACGCCAGAGCATATAAAGCCTGAGTGGTATTTTCTTGCAGCATACCAGATTTTAAAGATTGTGCCAAGTAAGGTGCTCGGCTTGGCGCTTCAGGGGATTGCGATACTGGCAATAATACTTCTGCCTTTCTGGGATACAAATTTAGAGAGGAATCCAAAAAAGAGGCCCCTGTTCAGCATTATTGCTGTCGGTTCAATACTGGCGTATATAGCGCTTACAATCTGGGGCAAATATTCATGAGATTGAAAATTGTATTAATATTATTCTTAATACTCAGCATTAATACAAAGCAGGCATTTGCACAGCAGAAAGAGGGAAGGACGGAGAATGTCTGCATCCAGTGCCACAGCCAGCTTGGTGGAAAATTTGCAGAGCCAGTAGAGCAGTGGGGCAAGAGCATTCATAAAGAGATGGGAAACAACTGTGAAGGCTGCCACGGTGGTGATCCAGCAGATATGGGAAGGGCAATGACAAAGGAGTCAGGATTCTTAGGTAAGCCCAAGTTATTAGAGATACCCGACTTCTGCGGAAAGTGTCATATAGGCATAAAAGAAAATTATTCAAAAAGCGCCCATGGCATATTTGCTGCCAAAACAGGTGCACCGAATTGCGTTACCTGCCATGGAAACCATGAAGTTAAAAAAGCTTCACTTGAACTTATTAATGAGAAAAACTGCACCAGGTGCCACACCTATGATAAACCCCAGAAGATAAAGCAGGCATTAGTCAGCACAGATAAGGAGATAGCAAGACTCAGCGCCTTAATTAAAGATGTAAAGGGCAGCAGCATAGATACAAAGAGACTTGAGGAAAAGCTCTTTGCTTCAAGGAATGCCATTCATCAGGTTACCCATGTCTTGAGCGTAGACAAGATTAATGCCATAAAGGCAACTACTGATAAGGAGCTCTCAGCAGTTGATAAATCATTAAAGGCAATTGAAAAGGAGATTACAAAAAGAAAGAGAATTGCAATTGGTGTTTCGCTCTTTTGTTTCTTTGCAGCAGCCGTAATCATATTATACAGAAAGACATTTCTAAAACCAGAGAACTGGTTTAAGGTGTAAATAAACAGCAGGGACACAGCATGTGCTATATCCCTGCACTAATCTGAACCTCTTTACAAAAGCGGAGGTGCAAGATGAAAAAAAGATTTGAGTGGTGGAAGGCAATTCCTCTTAACGCAAGGATTGCTATCATTGGCCTTGCCTCAATTATACTTGTCGGCTCATCAGTCGGGGCATTTTACTTGTACGATTTTACACAGCATAATCCAAAGGCATGTGTTATGTGCCACCTTATGCAGCCTGCTTATGATAGCTGGTCTGTGTCTGCACATAAGAATCTGACCTGCCACGAGTGCCACAGGGCAAGCATAATTGAACAGAACAGGCTTTTATTAATGGCTGTGTTTAAGAGGCCTACCACAGTCCCTCCAAGACATGGAAAGATTATAGTGCCGTATACAATCTGCATAGAGTGCCACTGGGAGGGCGACCCAAAAGTCAAAAAAATAAACAGGTCATACGGCCACGCAAAACATGTTTTTGTTGAGCAGATTCAATGCACAAAATGCCATGCAAAAGAATTACATAAATTTAAGCCTGGTGAGAGATTCTGCCTTGACTGCCATAAAGAAAAGGTGGTGCACGGTCTTGGGATGGAGGATCTTGCATGTCTTGACTGTCATATTTATAAGGAAGATATAAAATCTGGAGGGAGTAGAGATCTTAAACCTACAAGGGCAAAATGCCGCGAGTGTCATAAGGCAACTGAAAAGGTAAACTTTCCAAAGGACGGGGCAATGAAATTTGACTGCTATCAGTGCCACAAGCCGCATGTTAAGGCAAAGGTTAAACCGAGCACAGATGACTGTTTTGCCTGCCACAGTCAGATTGTAAATGTCGGCAAGCACAAACTGCATGTTCAGATGATTGGCATGAACTGCATGCAGTGCCACAAGCCTCACGGCTGGAGGGTAACAGAGGTTGTTGCAAAAAAGGAGTGCGTGACCTGCCACGCATATAAGGAGCCGGTGACATTTTTGCAGTAAAAAAAACAGGGTGCGTGTAACGCACCCTGTGTCTGGCTTGATTTAGAATTAAGAAGCTATATTCTTTCTCTCCAATAACCTGGTTTGCGACGAAGGTGTGCCACAGCGACAACAACAATTTCTTTAGGCTCAATACGATATAAAATGCCGAAGGGAAATTTCCGAACGAGACGCCTTCTTAATTCGCCTTCAATTTTTGGCCATGTCATTGGGAACTCTGCAATGGCCACAACTGCCCGCTCTATTTCAAAGAGATAATCCATACCCAATCCTGCTGCTTGAGACTCATAATATTTCGCAGCTTCAAGCATTTCCTGCTCAGCCTCTGGGAGAAACACAATGGGCTTCATTTAAATTTTGAACGGGCATCTTCAAATACTACCTCTGCTGGTTTTGTTCTAACCTTGCCTTCTTTGTATTCTTTATAACGGCGTTCAGCTTCTTCTATCCATAACCGTTCTGCTTCTGGGTCTTCTTCCGTATCCAAACTATTTATAAGATGCTCTGCTAATTGAGCTCGCTCATGCAAAGAAAGACAAAGGGCTTGTTCTTCAATTTCTTTAACCTTTAATGGCATATAATACCTCCTATAAGCTTAATATGTTATATGTTAACTTGATTTGAAGAGTAATGCAAACCATATTTCTATTACTTTGAAATTTGGGTAATTCATATTCTATTTCTGTGCATAACAAAGTTATATACTACGAGGAGCTTCTCCACCTATAGTGCCTTCCCAGTTCTGATGTATAAGCTTTTCCTACAATGTCTTTGTTTGCTTCAAGCCATTCTGAAAAGCGCGTTGCCCCGTTTGGTGCTTGTTTAGAGGTTAACAGGCCGTCCATAAGGCCTTCCAACTCTTCTTTTATCAAAACAATATCTCCAATTGCAAGCCCAATGATTTTGCCCAAAAATATACTCATTAATGGTGGTGTATGCACAAGCTTGGTATTTGGGCTGAGCTTTGAGGAGATTAACTGTAAGAATTCTTTGAATGTAAATGTTTCAGGGCCGATAGCATCAAGAGTGCCTGATTTTGAATCATTGGCACTTGCTGCAGCAATGGCTGCAAGGTCTTCTACATAAATGGGCTGAACCTCATATTGTCCTGACCCGAATATTGGAAATAATGGAAAGCTGCGTATCAGCCATGCAATATTATTTACAAGAATATCTTCCCTCCCAAAGACGAGTGTAGGTCTAACAATGGAGTATGGCAGTTTTGAACCAATCAATGCCTTTTCCTGAAGGCCCTTTCCAGCAAAATAGGGCAAATTGGATTTTTCCGAGGCATAAGTCACGCTGATGTGCACAATCTTTTTTATGCCTGCTTTTTTAGCACAGTCAAAGAGGGTTATTGTGTTCTCAACAGCCTGCTTGAATGTGGCGCCTCCATATTCAAACCGAATATAATAAGTGTTATAAAGCGTTGAAGCACCGTGAAGGCTTTCTATCAGTTCATCAGGTTTATTAAAGTTATATGGAAATGCTTTTACAGCATTTCCAAAAGGATTTGGCTTGTCAGGGTGCGTAGTGATTGTTCTCACCTGCCTGCCCGAGTTGAGCAGGTGGCGGGTTATATATCTTCCGATAAAGCCAAAGGCACCTGTAACTACATCTGTTTCCAATTAAGCATCTCCTAAAAGGGTTAGCCTGCTTTCTCGCGGTGCAATGATAAGCCTGTCCAAATTGCACAGCATGTATCAAACGCGCCAAATACCAATAATATTGGAGGCCCCAAGTCCAATAGTACAAATGAAAGAAATACGAAAAAGATTGGAAGACGGCCATAAGCGGTCCATTTATAGAAGTTAGTGGCTCTTTCCCGAATAGCCATAAAGTAGTAATAAGCAAGTATTAATAGAATTAGTCCCATGATTCTTATCCAAACATCAGTTACTGGTTGAAAGCCGAACAGCGTTATAACAGAATTTGGAATAAACATAAAAATTAAGCCTAATATCATTATGTAAATCGTGAAAACGATCATACTAATTGTGCTTTGCTTCATACTCTTCCCTTGTGTTCATATCCAACCCACCACTTTTTCTTATATTACTCTAATGACAAACCAATGGGTGCAGTGTTCTCTCACGCCCCTTTTGAGCAACTATTTAGGCTTCAAGAATTCATCGGTTTTCACCACTTAAGCATGTTCTCTTTGCAGCTGGTAAAGCAAGAATGACAAGAATTAAGAGGTTTGAGCGCAATAATATCTTCATAGGACTATCTTTTAAGTCTAACAGCCATTTTATATTACTGAAACAGTTTCTTATATAATATATTTGAAAGGGATAGGTAGGAGATAATGAAGGTCTACACCTCCATTATCTCCTCTTCCTTCTTTTTCAAAATCTCGTCTATTTTTTTGATGTACTGGTCTGTGGTTTTTTGAATGTCTTCAAGTGACTTGCGGGATTCGTCCTCTGATATCTTTTTTTCCTTTTCTATCTTTTTCACCTCTTCATTTATATCACGTCTGATATTTCTTATGGCAACGCGTGAGTCCTCTGCCATCTTTTTTGCAAGCTTGACAAGCTCCTTTCTCCTCTCTTCAGTAAGAGGCGGAACAGGAAGCCTGATAATCTTGCCGTCATTTGCAGGTGTAAGGCCGATGCCGGAAGATTGAATCGCCTTTTCAATATTTTCAATTACCTTTGGATCCCATGGCTGCAATGTTATAAGCCTGCTCTCCGGGACAGCAAGCGTTGCAACCTGATTTAACGGTGTCATGGTGCCGTAGTAGTCTACCTTTATGCCGTCAAGCAAAGATAACGATGCCCGGCCTGTCCTTATAGTAGCAAATTCTCTTTTAAGGGCATTAATTGCTGAATCCATCTTCTCTGCTGTCTTCTTTTTCAACTCATTAATCATATTACAACAGTCCCCACCTTTTCGCCAAGCACGATTCTTTTGATATTTCCGCTTTTTTTAAGATTAAATACTATAATTGGAAGGCTGTTATCCATGCAAAGAGATATTGCAGTTGCATCCATTACCTTTAGTCCCTTTTGAAGTACCTCTAAGTAATTCAGCTTGTCAAATTTTTTGGCATTCTTGTTCTTCATCGGGTCAGAGTCATATACGCCGTTAACCTTTGTGCCTTTTAGGATTACCTCTGCGCCGATTTCCATTGCCCGAAGCGATGCAGCAGTGTCTGTTGTAAAATACGGGTTGCCTGTGCCAGCAGCAAATATTACAACCCTCTTTTTTTCAAGGTGCCTTATTGCCCTTCTTCTTATGTAAGGCTCTGCAAGCTCACGCATCTCTATTGCTGTCTGCACCCTTGTTAACACACTGCGCTTTTCTAAGGCATCCTGCAGGGCAAGTGCATTTAATACTGTAGCGAGCATACCCATGTAATCTGCTGATGCCCGCTCCATTCCGCTTGCGCTTGCAACCAGGCCGCGGAATATGTTTCCGCCGCCTATTACAACCGCAATCTGGATGCCAAGCTTATAAACCTCTTTTATTTCATTGGCAATGGTATTTATAACAACAGGGTCAATGCCATAACCCTTATCGCCCATCAGGGCCTCGCCGCTAATCTTGAGAAGTATCCTTTTGTATCTGATTTTTGGCATCTTATTTTGGAGCCATCTCCCCGAGTTTAAATCTGATAAACCTTCTTAGCACAATATTTTCACCGAATTTTGCAATCTTCTGGCTGATAATGTCCTTTATCTTCAGCTTCCCCTCAGGGTCTTTAATAAAGACCTGCTCCATCAGGCAAAAGTCTGCATAAAATTTTTCAAGCTTGCCTTCAACGATTTTTTCAATAACATTTGCAGGCTTTCCTGTTTCCTTTGCCTGTGCCCTGTAAATGTCTTTTTCTTTTTCAATTACATCTGCTGGAACATCTTCTTTCTTTACATACAAAGGCGGAATGCCTGAGCCGGCAATGTGCATAGCAATATCCTTTACAAGCTCTTTAAACTCCTCATTCCTTGCAACAAAATCTGTTTCACAGTTAATCTCTACGAGTACCCCTATCTTTGCGCCTGCATGTATATAGGAGCCTATAGCGCCTTCAGCAGCGACCCTCTCAGCCTTTTTTGCTGCTGCTGAAAGGCCCTTCTTACGAAGGAGGTCTATTGCCTTTTCAATATCTCCATTGGCCTCTGCAAGGACCTTTTTGCAATCCATTATGCCTGCGCCGGTCTTTTCTCTTAGTTCTTTAACCAGTACTGCCTCAACTTCCATTAAAAAATCCTCCTAAAACATAATGTTCAGGGCGGGTTAATGCCCGCCCCTACACATATTATTATGCTCCGCTATTTTCTGCTTCCACTGCTGCCGCTACTTCTTCTGCAGCCTGAACAGGCGCCTCTGTTGCTGATGCAGTTTCAGCAGGCTTTTCTGCTAAAAACTGTTTTCCATCAATAACTGCGTCTGCTACCTTTGCAGTAAGGAGCTTGATAGCCCTGATGGCATCATCATTGCCCGGTATTACATAGTCTGCTTCATCAGGGTCGCAGTTTGAGTCAACTACAGCAACAACAGGGATATTGAGACGTCTTGCCTCCATGATAGCAATCTGTTCCTTCTTAGAGTCAATCACGAATATTGCGCCAGGAAGGACATCCATCTCCTTTATGCCGCCGAGTATCTTCTGAAGCTGAACGCGCTCCTTCTCTAAATTAGTTGCCTCTTTTTTAGTCAGAAGCTCAAACACGCCGTTTGCCTTATCAGAATCCAGTTTTTTCAGCTTGCTGATGCTTTTTTTAATGGTCTTAAAATTTGTCAGCATGCCGCCGAGCCAACGTTGATTGACATAAAACATGCCGCACCGCCTGGCTTCTGCCTCAATGGTTTCCTGCGCCTGTCTTTTTGTGCCTACAAAGAGCACAAGCTCGCCTTTTGCTGTTATGTCCTTTATAAATTCAGCAGCATCATGGAACTTTTTAAGTGTCTTTTGAAGGTCAATTATATGGATTCCATTCCGCTCTCCGAAGATGAACTTCTTCATCTTTGGATTCCAACGTTTTGTCTGATGGCCGAAATGAACACCTGCTTCTAATAATTCTTTTAAAGTTATCGCCATTTTTCTTTTTCACCTCCTTGCCGTTTGGTTTTTCCTCCGCTATCCATCAGCTTACAGAAGGAATCCTGAATATTTCAGGACACCGCCTCCTGCAATACGGACAGCGTGTGGGATATTTAAACCTTATAAAAATATCATAAAACCACTGCTTTTGCAAGATAAAATTCCATATTCAAAAAATGGATATGCTTAATTGACACAAGCCCCTCTTTTCGGTTAATATTCCTTTATGGTTGTTACTGCTGTGGATATATATAAAAAACTTCCCCAGACAAATTGCGGAAGATGCGGCTCCCCGTCCTGCTTTGTCTTTGCCACAAGGGTTGCCTTAAGGCAGGAGGTTATTGAAAAGTGCGTCAGCCTCTCTGGGGATGAGCTTAAAGAGCTTAACGCCCTTGTTAGCGAGATTAAAACATTAACCACAGGAACAGGTTCCAATGCCTATGCACAGGCAGCAGAGGAGATTAAAAACAGGATAAAGGATATTGACTTTAAAGAATCTGCGAACGGACTTGGAGCAGAGCATCTAAAGGAGGATGACAAAGAGTATCTGCATCTTGCATTTCTTAATCATAATTACAGGGTTTCAAAAACTGGTGATGTTGTTGGGGATGACGGCAAGCCACCGAGTGCATGGGCAAGGATATTTTTAATCATCTATATCAATGCAGGAGGAAAGGGCAGTTTGAAGAACGAATGGATATCATTTGGCGATCTGCCGAATACATTTGCTAAACAGAAGTCTTTTAAGGATAACAGCGAGAATGTATTGATAAAAAATTTTGCCGGAAAAAAAGAGGAACTCAGAGAGGCCTGCAGCCTTCTTGGCGGCGCAGACGCTGCAACTGAATTTAAAAGCGACCTCGCATACAAATTTTCTGTGCTTCCAAAAATACCGTTTTTGCTTTTGTTCTGGGATGAGAATAAAGAAGAAGAATTTCCTGCAAGGGTAAAAATCTTAATGGACAAGACAGTCCTTAACTTTATTGATATTGAATCGCTTGTATTTCTTGCAGAGAGGCTTGCAAAGGAGCTTTGCGAGGCAAAAGGGATTATGGTTAATACAGTGTAGCTAAGCAAAAAGGAGACTCTTATGATAATAGACGATATAGCGCAGATGATCGGAAAAAAGGTTGAGGTTGTAGCCCATGAGATTACCTACACAGGCATACTCATGGAGGTAAGCGAGGAGGAGATTAATATCAAAGGCGAGTTTCAGTGGATTGGCATACCGATTGGGAATGTTGTATCTGTAAGGCTAATCAACCCTTAATTTGTAATATGCAGCGCCTTGCGCGAGGCAATGCGGTCAAGCAATCTGCCTACTGCCTTTAGGATTGCATTAAATACAAAATCTACCGGATAGAGTATATTATATTTATTTGTTAAATAGAGAAATCTGTCTATCCACTTGCCTTTTTTAAAGATGCTTCTTAAGATTATCTCCAATGTCATCTGCCTTAAGACCCTTAAAATATTAAAATGATAACTGAACCTTGAAAATGTCCTTAGAAGATGCAATGGGCTGTAAAACCGCCTGTTTATCGCCTTTCTTATTTTGCTTAAGTCCTTTACAGAATAATAATCTGAATAGACAATATTTCTATTTTCATCAATGTGATAATCAGAAAGCTTTGAGATTATACTGTGAAGCTCGGTTTTAGGATAGCAGAGGAGCCTGCTTACATTTATGAAATCAAGACCTGCCCTCTTTGCAAAATCCGCTGTTTTTAACATATCCTCTCTTGTCTCTTTATAATTTCCAATTATAAAAAAGCCTAAAGCAAGTATATCTGTCTTTCTCACATTCTCAAATGCCTGCCATATCAGGTCAGGCCTGTATCCCTTTTTAAGCCAGCGCAGGACATCCTCATTAAAGCTCTCTATTCCAACGCCGATTAAAAAACCTGTTTCACCCAATTTCTTTATTACATCAGGTCTTTTAACTAATGACTCTACACGGCACTGTGCAAGATACCTCTTTTTTATACCCTCCCTTTTAATAGCATCGCAAAGCTTATCCATCCTGTCCATATCATGAAAGACATTATTGTCCGTAAAGAATACAATCTCAACATCCTCATCCATTGTCTTCAGCTCTTCTATTATAGATTCTGCTGAACGCGATAACCATTTCTTTTCTGTAAACTCGCAGTATATGCATTTAAACGGACAGCCCTGCGAGGCATAGATTGAGTCAACACCCATAGACAAGGCAGTATAGCGGTATCTTCTTAAAGACCTGTCAGGGTATATCCCTGTGATAACAAGCTGATTCCTGTCTCTATTATGTATGACATTGCTGCCGTCTCTGTATGATATGCCTTCAATGCCTGCTGGCGAGCCCTTTTTAAAAAGCTCAACCATCGGGTCCTCGCCATATCCTCTGATGATGATGTCAATTCTCGGCAGCTCCTTTAATAGCATATCTGCATAATCTGTTGCAAAACGGCCGCCTGCAACAACTGTCTTGCCTTTTGGTATGCTGTTTATTGTGTTAAAAACAAATTCCAGATCAAACTTGCTTGAGCCTCCAATAGCCTTTGGATTCCCCCAGTTCAGCGAAAAGCAGACCAGATCTTTATCTTTAATAAAAGGCGCTGCATCATCCTCAAACCTCATATCAATTATCTCTACATTATCTGCAAGGGGTTTTATTGCAGATGCAACAATCTCTAAGCCGATAGGCGGGATCCTCCAGAATCTGAATAACGGGTCAGTTCTGTAAGGATAAACGCACAATACATTTTTCCAGTTCATCTTAAGCCTTTCTTATATAAAAACGATATCGTACTGCTCCTGATGGAGGTTCGGGTCTGCTTTTATAACAATCTTCTTCTTATATCTGTTCTCAAGTTCATCTATGCCCTGCCTCTCTTCATCATATAAAAGATTGGCTACAGATGAGTTTACAGTAACCATAATCTTGCTGCTGGTTGAAGAAGCCGCTGTCCTTCTTATTTCCCGGAAGATTTCATAGCATGTTGTTGTAGCAGATTTCAGATAGCCCTTTCCTTCACAGTATGCGCATGGTTCGCACAATGCCCGCTGCAGGTCTTCTCTGGTCCTCTTCCTTGACATCTCAACAAGGCCGAGCTCAGATATCTGCTGGATATTTGTGCGTGCCTTATCACCGGAAAGGGCCTCCTGCAGGACATTAAAAACCTTTTTTCTGTTCTTCTCCTTCAGCATATCAATAAAGTCTATTATTATAATCCCGCCGATGTTTCTTAGCCGCAGTTGATACGCTATCTCCTTAACTGCCTCAAGATTGGTCTTTAGGATAGTATCTTCAGGGTTCCTCTTTCCAACATACCTTCCTGTATTTACATCTATGGCAGTCAATGCCTCTGTATGGTCAATTACAATATAGCCCCCTGATTTCAGCCAGACCTTTCTCCCAAGGGCGCGGGATATCTCTATCTCTAACTCGTAGGCATCAAAGATAGGCTCATCCTTTTCGTATAACTCCACACGGGAACTCAGCTTTGGAAGAAAGGAATCAACAAATTCCTTGATTTGCATATATTCCTGTTTTGAGTCAACAACCAGTTTATCCACCTTTGGCGTAAAGAGGTCCCTTACCACGCGAAAGACTATATCCAAATCTGTATGCAAGAGGCTTGGAGCAGACAGCTTGTCCCTCTTCTGCTGGATGTTCTGCCACAGGAGCTCTAAAAATTCTATATCTGCCTTAAACTCCTCTTCACTCACGCCCTCGCTTACTGTCCGTATTATATAACCTGCGCCGGGTTTCTTTAGTCTGTTGATAAGCTCCCTCAGTCTCCTTCTCTCAGCCTCGTCTTCAATCCTCCTTGATATGCCGATATGTTCAATGGTAGGCATATACACAAGATACCTTCCGGGAAGGGTTGTGTACGTCGTAACCCTCGGGCCCTTTGTCCCTATTGGCTCTTTTATTACCTGCACCATTATCTCCTGGCCCTCTTGCAAGAGGTCCTCAATCAACACAGAACTCGTCTTTTTTGCCTTTGCTGTTTCACTGGCTTCGCCTTCAAATTCAAGTCTGGCCTCGCCTGTCTCGTCCTCCATCATCCTTGCGTATTCTTCTATGTTTGCGCTCACCTCAGAGACATACAGAAAGGCCGCCTTTTCAAGGCCAATATCAACGAATGCTGCCTGCATGCCCGGAAGGACCCTGATAACCTTTCCTTTATATATATTGCCGGCGATGCCTCTGTCCCTTTTTCTGTCAATATAAAGCTCTGTTATCTCGCCGCCCTCTAAAAGCGCAACCCTTGTTTCTTCTCCTGTTGCATTTATAATTATTTCTAATGCCATCGTTCTACCCCGCTAAGCATATGTCACAGCCTTGACAACCTCGTTCATAGGGCTTTGCCATTCACCATTTTTAAAAATATAAAGCCCTGTCCTTTTAATCATCACTGACCTTACTTCATCCTCAGAAAGATGAAGGAGCGCCTGAATCACCTCTGTGGGCTTGCAGCCCCTTCCATCCCTGTTTTGTATCAGCATATGCAGCTTAACCTCTAACTCCTTTGATAATATTTTTATTTCTTTAATATAAGGTCTTATATCAACCTCTTTTTCCCCTGTTGCTGTCCTGCGTTTTACTATTATACCCTTTTTTTGCAGCATTTCACTAATAATATCTTTA
The DNA here is from genome assembly GCA_023248415.1 of Nitrospirota bacterium. Classification (GTDB taxonomy): domain Bacteria; phylum Nitrospirota; class CAKKRA01; order 9FT-COMBO-42-15; family 9FT-COMBO-42-15; genus 9FT-COMBO-42-15. The sequence continues at coordinate 11,370 of JAHFEP010000003.1, read as the reverse complement.
GAAATATTGCAGGCAGTATCAGGCGGCATTGTAACAATATAACTAAACCCTGTGATTGCTGCTGACAATGAGCCTGTTTTAAATAAAATATATTGTGCATCAAGCGCCTTCATCCCGTGCGGGAATTGTACGTTCAATGCTGAAAGAACCTTGTCCAGACTGATTTTGTGTGTTAATTCTGCATCAAGATATTCAGACTCACTCTCTGTGCCAACAGGAAGGGCAGGGCCAAAGGAGAGCTTTGGATGCGCAGCAAACCCCTCTGAATAGGCAATGGGTATGTCTGTCCTTCTGAATGCCCTGATTATTGCTGTCATCAATTCAAGGTGCGAAAGGAACCTCAATTGCCCTGTCCTTGTGTATTTTATGCGAACCTTAAATGGAAGCTTATCCTGTTTAACAAACTGCTCAACACCCTTTGATATTTTGAGGCCTGAAGGCTGAAAGACCTTTGGCGATATGCCCTTGTTCTCTGTCTTATCTTCTCCTATCTTTCCTTTATCGCATACACCGCAGTAAAAGCAGTCGCCGAATCTGCAGTCAGCAAGCACCTTTTCATTTGCTGAAAACTTCAGCTCCTTTTCTAAAAATTTTTTGTATATGCCAGTATAAAGGTGGTCCCATGGAAGAATCTCATCAATCTTTCTTTCCCTGTTTGCATAAAATTCAGGGCTTATTGCACAGGCATTAAATGCCATCAGCCATTTATCAAAGTTAAATGCCTCTGTCCAGCCGTCAAACCTGCAGCCGCGTTCCCATGCTGTTTTCAAGACCTGCCCAAGCCTCCTGTCCCCCTTTGAGAATACAGCCTCAATAAAGGAGAGCTCGGGCCTGTGCCATTTTACACTGATGCCTTTCTTTTCCAATGTCCTTTTAAGATAGTATTGCTTCTTCTTAATCTCCTCAAGCGTTATCTGTCCCATCCACTGAAACGCTGTATGCGGCTTTTGAACAAAGGTGGATATGCTTATGTTGATATTTTTTTGCCTGCCAGAGACCTCCTTGCTTATCCTCTTTGCCCTTTCTGCAAGGTCTATTATCCCTTGTATATCCACATCTGTTTCAGTTGGAAGACCGAGCATAAAATACAGCTTTATAGAGCCCCATCCCTCTCTAAAGACCTCTCTCATAGTTTCATCAAACTCTTCATCGCTCATCTCTTTATTGATTACCCTTCTTAATCGCGCTGTGCCTGCCTCTGGCGCTAAGGTAAAGCCAGTCTTCTTTACCCGTCGTATCTGTTTTATGACATCAGAGTGAAGCGTGCCGAGCCTCATTGACGGCAGCGATATGGAAACCTTTTTATCTATGTATTTATCCATGAGGCCTGATAAAAGCGGCGAGAGGCAGCCGTAGTCCCCTGTGCTTAAAGACACAAGCGATATCTCTTCATAGCCTGTTGCCTTTAATGAGCTCTCAACTATCCTATGAATAGTCTCAGGGCTCCTCTCCCTAACAGGTCTGTAAATGCTCCCTGCCTGGCAGAATCTGCATCCCCTTGTGCAGCCTCGTGATATCTCAATGGTAACCCTGTCGTGAACAATCCTCATATAAGGCAGAATGGGTTTATCTGGAAAGGGCGCTTTATCTAAGTCAGAAATAATCCTTCTATTTATCTTTTCAGGCGCATTATTCAGAGCCGTAATGCCTGATACTGTTCCGTCGTGATTATATTCAATATTATAAAAAGATGGAATATATATACCCTCAATCTTTGATAGCAGATGCAGCAGCTCTTTTTTGCTTTGAGACTTCTCCTTCCATGCCTGATACACATCTATTATCTCATTTATAATCTCCTCGCCATCGCCAAGCACAATGGCATCAATAAAATCTGCAATTGGCTCTGCATTAAATGCGCATGCGCCGCCCGCAATTATAAGCGGATATCTTTCATCCCTTTCAGAGGACATTAAAGGTATATTGCCTAAATTTAAGATGTTCAGGATATTTGTGTATGTAAGCTCATAGGGAAGCGTAAACCCGAGTATATCAAATTTATTCAGAGGCAGATTTGTCTCAAGGCTTGTAAGCGGCAGTATGTTTTTACGAAGCTGCTCTTCATAATCAAGCCACGGCGCATATGCCCTTTCTGCTGCTGCGTCTTCTCTCTGATTTATTATATGATAGAGTATCTTCAAACCAAGGTGGGACATGCCTATTTCATAGGCATCTGGAAATATAAGCGCTATCTTTGTCTTGACCTTTGAAAGGTCTTTATGGATGCTATTGAGCTCGCTGTTTATATAGCGGACAGGCTTGGAAACAAGATTTGAGATTTTTTCCTTCATAATAATTTCAATAAAACAACAACAGCCTCCGCATCTTTACATTAATAAGCAGCCCAAGCGCAACCATGGTTGTAATAATAGATGTTCCTCCATAACTCATCAATGGAAGCGGTATCCCGACTACAGGCATGATGCCGGTTGTCATGCCAACATTAACAATAAGGTAAAAAGAAAGCATGCATACCACGCCAGCGGCAAGCAGCGCACCTGACCTGTCCTTTGCCTTGTAAGCAATGGTTATGCCCCATAGTATCAATACCAGATATATTGATAAGAGGACAAGGGCGCCGATAAAACCCCACTCCTCTGCAAAGACAGAGAAGATAAAGTCAGTATGCTTTTCAGGAATAAATTTTAATTTATTCTGCGTCCCCTGAAGCAGACCTTTGCCAAACAGGCCGCCGGAGCCTATTGCAATCTTTGACTGTATGATATGATAGCCAATGCCCTGCGGATCCATCTCTGGATCAAAAAAGGCAAGGATGCGGTTCTTCTGGTAACCCTTTAGCATACCCCAGAAATAGTGCGCAATGAAGGGTATTGTCAGGATGCATACAAACAACGTGGCAAGAACTGCTTTCAGCCTTATGCCTGCAAGAAGTATAATCATAAGAAAGATAAAGGAGAGCAGAAGAGCTGTGCCAAGGTCAGGCTGTTTTAATATCAAACCAAGAGGGATTAAAAGAAGAGCTGCAGGAAGAATCAAGTCCTTCATCCCAAAGCCAGCCTTAACCTTCTTATCAGAAAAGTATCTTGCCAGCAATACTATCATCGCAATCTTTGCAAGCTCAGACGGCTGAAAAGAAAAGAAGCCGAGAGAGAGCCACCTTTGTGCGCCGAGGCCTGTCCTTCCTTTAATAAGCACAGCTATTAAAAGTATTATAGTAACAGCATAGATTACATACGCGTACTTTATTATTGTATGATAGTCAATGGCGGCAGCAATGAAGAGAAACATAAGTCCAATAGCAATCCAGTAGAGCTGTTTCTGGTAATAGGGTGTTGCATGGACAGCAAAGCCGTAGGTAGCGCTGAATATTGTAAGGATGCCGATGCCTGAAATAAGCAAGATAATCCCCAAAAATTTCCATTCAAAATTATATATCTGTTTAATGTCCAACATTTTTTAAATACCCTTCTATTACCTTCTTAGCAATCGGCGCAGCAGCAGCGCTTCCCTTGCCCCCATGCTCTACAACAACTGCAACTGCAATCTTTGGTTCAGACACAGGCGCAAAGGCAACAAAGAGCGCATGGTCTTTAAATCTTTTTTCCTTTAAAAGCGCCTTTGACCTATTAGGCTTCATTGCAACAACCTGTGCAGTGCCTGTCTTCCCGCCGATCTCTGCAAGCGCTGAACGTGCGATTCCTCCTGTGCCGCCCTGCTCATTCACAACGCCGCGTAATGCATCCCTTAATATCTGAAAGGTCTCTTCCTTTAAATCAACCCTTCCTGTCTCAACAGGCGGAAACCTGTAAGTCTCGCCCTCTGCCTTATCCTTAATTGCCCATACACTATTCGGCTGATATCTGATGCCTGAGTTTGCAACTGCACTGATAAGCATTGCAAGCTGCATTGGCGTTGTAAGCACATATCCCTGGCCAATGGCAATTGAAAGCGTTTCGCCAGCAATCCATTCCTCTTTTCTTGCAGTCAGCTTCCACGAGGTAGTTGGTATAAGCCCGGCCTTTTCTGATGGAAGGTCAATGCCTGTCTGCGCCCCAAGTCCAAACCCGAAGGCGTAGTCAGCAATCTTATCTACCCCAAGGGAAATTCCAGCATTATAAAAATATACATCGCAGGACTCTACTATTGCCCTGTGCAATGCTACATTGCCGTGGCCTGCTGCCTTCCAGTCGCGGTAGAATCGTTTGCCGTACTGAAGCCCTCCTTTGCAAAAAATCTTATCTTCAGGGTTCAGGACATTTGTCTCAATCACTGCAGAGGCAGTTACAATCTTATAAACAGAACCAGGGGGATAGATGCCCTGTATAGCACGGTTATTAAGCGGCTTTGAAGGGTCATTGATAAGCGCCTCCCAATCCTTTGCATTTAATCTTTTTGACAAAAGGTTATGGTCATAAGTCGGGTGGCTTGCCATAACAAGTATATCGCCGTTTCTTGTATCTATTGCGACAACAGCGCCTGATTCAGCTCCAAGCGCATCCTCTGCTATCTTCTGCAGATTAACATCTATGGCAAGATAGATATCATCTCCCCGCACAGGCTCTTTAACACCAAAGACATTCATCTCATGGCCGTATGCATCAACCTCTACCTGTTTATAGCCTGCTCTGCCGCGTAATATCGGGTCATGCGTTTTTTCAACGCCGTCCTGACCCGCAGTAATGCCGGGGTATACTGAGTCATCTTCAAAATTATCAAGCTGGGTCTGGGTAATCTCGCCTACATATCCGAGCAGATGCGATGCCATATTCCCATGTCTGTATTCCCTGCGGCTGACTCCCTCTATCACAATTCCTGGCAGGTCCAGCTTATTTGCCTCAATTACAGCCACCTCTTTCCTGCTGATATTCTCCTTGATTCTTACAGGAGCAAATGGATAGGTATCTTTCCTCGCAGCCAATCTTGCCTTGATATCTTTCTCTGATATGCCTATCAGCTCACTGACCCTTTTTATTGTTGATTCCTTATTCTTCAGGTCTTCAAGTATAACAGAGAGGTGAAAGCCCGGTATATTATGCGCAAGGAGCTCGCCGTTCCTGTCAAATATCAGTCCCCTGTAAGGCTCTATCGGCAGGCTCCTTAAGCGGTTGCTTTCAGAGAGTTCTCTAAAATAACCGCTCTTTATTAATTGAAGATAACCTATCCTGATTACAAGTATTAGAAAGGTTAAAATAACAAATGCAATGAGTATGGGAAACCTTCTCTGTAAATGATTTAAATCTTCCTGATGCTCTAACATTTTTTATCCTATCTGATTAAAATGGATTCCTTTGCTGATAACAGCCATTCCCTTTCCCTCTTCAGCCTTTTAATAAGAGGCCAGAGGAATAAAAATGTAAAAAGGCTGTTGTATAATGCCTGCAAAAAGATTATTTTTATTCCAACAGAGAACATAATGTTTTTTGAAAAAACAGATAATAGGATTATTTGCAGCATAACTTCTAACATTGTAACAAAAAATATTACCAATATCTGCAGTCTCAGGCGCATGTTAAGTATCCTCTTGCCAAGCGCCCCTGCAGCAAAACCTGTTGCTGCCTTTGATAAAAGATTCAGGCCCAGCAGTCCCCCTGAAAAAATATCTGCTGCAAGGCCAAAGCCGGCACCCATGAGCATGGCCTTCTCTTCATTATAGATTAAGCCAATGGCATATACGAATATAAATATTATATCAGGTTTTACGCCCCATAGGGCAATGTTATCAGCAAGACTGGACTGGAACGTGATAATTAATAAACCAATTGCTATAAGAAGCGCTCTTTTCATCTTAATTGACTATTATAAGGACATCCTCTAATCTTGCAATGTCCGCATCAGGCATCACATCTATCTCCAGAAACAGGGCTGCATCGCCTCTTTTAACTGATATGGCCTTGCCGATATTCAGCCCCTTTGGATATATGCCGTCAAGCCCTGATGTAATGACTATATCACCGTCCTTTATATCAGATAAGACAGGGATATATTTTAAATGCGCAAGGCCGCTTCCCTTGCCTTCAATAATGCCCTCGTCCCTTGTCCTCTGGATAATGGCAGCAATCTCGCTGTTTCTGTCAATTGATAGAAGCACAAGGGATGAGCTGCCTGATGTTCTTATAACCCTTCCAACTATACCCTCTGGCGCAATTGCAACCATGTCCTTTTTTATTCCGTCTTTTTCCCCGCGGTCTATTGTAAAGGTCTTGAAGAGATTTGAGGTATCCTTGCCTATTATCCGTGCAGATATGGTCTTATGCGGAGCAGCCTCCTTAAAGCTTAGAAGCGCCTGCATATGCTCAAAGGAGTAAACCATTTCTTTATAACTGCTATTCTCTGCCTTCAGGGTCTCTAATTCTTTTTTTAATCTTGCGTTCTCTTCCTGCACCCTGACAAGGTTTATATAGCCGCTCCATATCCTGCTGATACTCTCTTTTGTGTAGGCAATGCCTGACTGGACTGATGAAATGATAAAAACGATAGGCCTTTCAATCAGATAATAGCGCGGCCTCCTCTGCAGATTAGGAGACATGAGGATAACTGCTATCAGGAGAATTACTATAAGGAGAATTCCCTTTTTATGGGTGTAAAAAAAATGAGGCTTATTCACTTAATTGCAGACTTATATATTTAATTTAGTCTTTCCTCAAAAAGGTTTTAAGATAAATTCAAAATCCGAAACTCTAAATTCTAAACAATATCAAAATACAAAATTCAAATGTTCAAAACCATTTTGAATTTGGGTCATTTGAATTTGCTTAGGATTTAGATATTAGAATTTAGTGTTTTTCCTTGAATCCTTTTCATCACATCAACTATGACGATAGTACCATTATCCTTTTTAGTAAATCCAGCTCTTCAAGGGCCTTTCCTGTTCCTATAACAACAGTGGTTAAAGGGTCATCAACCGTGATAATGGGAAGGTTTGTTTCTTCCCTTAACCGCGTATCAAGGTTTTTCAGCAAGGAGCCGCCGCCAGTTAACACCACACCCTTATCTATAATATCCCCTGCAAGTTCAGGCGGTGTATTCTCTAAGGCAACCTTAATGGCATTCACAATAGCTGTTATAGGCTCAGACAGCGCCTCTCTGATTTCTGCATCATCAATAATCAGTGTCTTTGGTATGCCTGATACAAGGTCGCGTCCCTTTATTACCATAGTTTTTTTCTCTTCCAATGGATAGGCATTGCCAAGCTCAAACTTTATCTGCTCTGACATGTATTCTCCAATGAGGAGATTATATTTTCTCTTAATATAACTTGTTATGGCTTCATCCATCTTATCACCGGCAACCTTGATTGACTTGCTGTATACAATGCCTCCAAGTGAGATAACTGCAATATCGGTTGTGCCGCCGCCTATATCAACCACCATATTGCCTGACGGCTCTGAGATAGGCATGCCTGCGCCAATGGCTGCTGCAACAGGCTGTTCAATAAGATATACCTCCCTTGCGCCAGCTAAGAGTGCAGAGTCCTTTACTGCCCTCTGTTCAACCTGTGTTATGCCGGAAGGAACGCCTATAATAATCCTCGGGTGCACAAAGGTTGCCCTGTTGTGCGCCGCAGTAATAAAATGCCTTAGCATAAGCTCTGTTATCTCAAAGTCTGCAATTACACCATCCTTCATTGGCCTGATTGCAACGATATTTCCCGGCGTCCTGCCGAGCATCCTCTTTGCCTCTGAACCTACAGCCAATACCTTTCCAGTAGCCTTTTGAATGGCAACAACAGACGGCTCATTGCTGACAATACCCCTTCCCCGCACATAAACCAGTGTATTTGCAGTCCCAAGGTCTATAGCAAGGTCATTAGAAAACCAACCGAAGAAAGAATCAAACCGCATTTTATAGATAACCTCCTGATAAAAATATAGGTCTTATATGTCCTATAAGACCTATTCTTATTTATTATAATCTACTACCTGTGTCTTTGCTATCTCGTCGCCTATTCTCAACCCCTGTTCATTCCCTATTATCAGGATTGCCTCAAGCCCGATTATTATAATTGCAAGGAACCATCCAACATAAGGGATTAGACAAAGCGTATATGCAATTGCAAAAGGGATATTTCTTATAATGGCCTCTCTGAAGCCCACCTTTTTGCCCTCAGCTAATACAATTGCCCTTAAGCCAATCAGTTTTTTGCCAATACTCTGTCCATCAAAAAAACCGTCAGCAATTATTATATAAAGCAGTCCTGCAAAAAATCCAACAGGCGGAAGCAGCTTAGAAATGGCAAGGGCAATTAATATATCTATAAACTTCGCAAGATGCCTGTTTAGTGTATTTGCCTTTGGATAGGTCTTTGCGCCCTCCGCAGTCTCTTCCATAAACCCTCCAGAAATTCTTATATTATAACACCTTTTATATTTTATTCAAGAAAAATATGGCTAAAAATATCTCTAAAAAGCGAGGTTCCTCCCCTTAGGCCTTGCTCAGGGCTAAAGGCTCACTCGCTCTTTCTTTTAGTATTTTGATGGCATTAAACTGCCTTGCCTTTTGGTAATAATTTGGTATATTTAAATTATGGAAACAAGCAAGAGCTTTCTAAAAGAGGTTTTACCTGCAATATCAATGATATTGGATTATCAGGATAATGGAAATCTTTATCATGCATGGAGGGTCTCTGTCCTTTCCTTTTATCTTGCTGAACTTATTTGCCCTAAAAAGGTAAGCGCTGTATTTTATGCAGCCCTTTTGCACGATATTGGCGCAATGGGATTCAGGGAGCATGTAACTGACCATCCAAAAAAGGAGGAGCAGAAGGAGCTCCCATGGCTAAAGAATCATACAACTAAAGGCGCGGAGATTATTTCTGAGATTCCAGGATTTAATGAAATCTCAGACCTCGTTCTTAACCACCATGAATGGTGGAATGGCGATGGTTATCCAAATGGGTTGGAAGGCGATTCAATTTCTATAGGCAGCCAGATAATCCGCATAGCAGACAGCTTTGACCTGTTTTTAAGAAAGGCGGCCAAACCCAATATTACAGAGGTATATGACTATTTCAGGACACACGCAGGCAGGGAATATAAGAAGGAATTATGGCCTGCTGTCTTGGATCTGAAAAATAAGAATGGGGGCGTATTTTTTCATGAATTATTAGAGGATAACAAAATACCATTGCATTTTTCTAATGTATTAAATATTGTCCCTGAATGTAAAGTGACCATATCTTCAAATTTTGTTGAGATAGTCCTGCGGCTCTTTGGCAGGATTGTTGATACAAAACACCCGTACACAAGCGGACATACAGAGCGGGTTGCAAAATACAGCGAGGCCGTTGCAAGAAAGATGGGTTTAAAAGAAAAAGAGATTGAAAAGATAAGGCATGCTGCATATCTCCACGACCTTGGAAAAACTACAACCCCTTTAGCCATCCTTGACAAGCCCGGCAAACTAAATGAAGAGGAGCTTTATTTAATGAAAAGGCATCCTGTTGTTACAATGGAGATTATAGATTCCATAAGCTCTCTGCGAGAGCTTTCGCCCCTTGCAGGCTATCACCATGAAAAATACGACGGTACAGGCTATCCTGATAAATTAAAGGCTGATGAGATACCAATCGGCGCTGCCATAATTGGCGCTGCTGATACTATTGATGCAATGACCTCTGACAGGGCATACAGAAAGGCGCTCACCCTTGATGCAGTTATTAGTGAATTAAAACTGCATTCAGGCACGCAATTCCATCCAAGGGTTGCAGATGCTGTTATTGCCCTTATTGAAGATGTGCTCAAAGGAGAAAAGGGGCTTCCCTCTTTTGTGGCAGC
>JAHFEP010000003.1:0-1536 GCA_023248415.1 Nitrospirota bacterium | reverse complement strand
CAAAAACAGCATCATCTCCCTCTCTTGAATAAACCAGTCGCATCCTCTTAGGCTCTATATTATATTCTTTTAATAAATAAATCAACTCTGTCAGCCTGTCTGGAAGATGGATTAAAAATAAAGAGCCTTTTGCCTTCAAGAGATATTTACTAATCCTGACAATCTCTTCAAGTGTTGTCTTTATTTCATGCCTTGCAATTGCCTTTTCCTCTGCTGGGTTTATCCTCCCGCTTTTAAATCTTCTGTAAGGCGGATTTGTAACAACAGAGTCAAAAGCCTCAGCCTTGAACCTCTTTTTTATATCCTTGATGGCAAAATTTTCTATACAAACCTGTGCTTCAAGACTGTTTAATCTGACATTTTCCTTTGCAAGCTCAAAGAGCCCTTTTTGCAATTCAATCCCTGTTATCTTCGTATGTGGAAAACGCTTTGCAAGGAGCAGGGCAATAATCCCTGTGCCTGTTCCGAGGTCAATTATATCTTTGTCATTTGGCTTTATTTTTACAAAATCTGAAAGCAGGATTGCATCAATGGCAAACCTGTAGCCAGCTTTCTTTTGAATAACCTTAACAGCCTTGTTGTGGAAGGAGATAGAGTCTAAAGAGCTTCCGCTATTATCATCCTTTGCAAAGAGCATGTTTCGTAACCCCTTTCAAGACAGGCAATGCCAGAACCATTAATCCTTACAGCCCCATCTTTTTCAAAGCCTCGTCCCCTGAGCCTTTAGCTGCTGGGGCCTCCTCAGGAAGATACAGCATTACACCGCCTTTAACAGGCCTTATAACTATCTTCCCCTCTTGTGACAGCTTGTTTGTCGCCTCAACAGGGTTTTCCCCTTCAAAATACTTTTTGAACGCCTCGTTAAAACCTGAATAAACTGTGTGTATCCCCTTATACCCTTCTTTCCTCAGGCTGACAACAGCCTTTCTTACAAACTCCTCATGGTTCATTTTTTCTGACATGGCTAAGCCCTCCTTTCAGGTTAAAGTCTTTCATACACCCACACCCTTCCTCCGTCCCTTATCTCGCCTATTCTTTTGACAAGCCTTTTTTTGTGGAGATTCAATAACCGTGTGCCGCCAGTGTTTGCAGGAAGTTTTAAGGCATTGCAAAGGTCACTGGCTGTTATCTTCCCCTTTTTGAGTATAAAATTCAATGTCTCTTTAAGATAATTATTCAAGATTCCGAGGATTATCCTTTTCCCTTTCTCCATCTCAGCCAGAGCAGCAAGCTCCTTTCTTTCAAGCGCCACCTCAATATTTTCCTTCTGGTTATCATTCAGTCCTGTCAGAACAATATATCTGTCCCCATACTCGCCGCTAAGGAGCCTTGATATGAGCTTTGCAACAATCTCATCAGCGCAGGAATAATCAATAATCCCGATTTTTGAAAAATCAAGGGCAATAACCTCGCTATCTTTTTCTTTTGTGAGGTCTTTTTCAATCCTCTCTCTTATTACCTGACCTGATGCCCTCGTAACAAGGTCAGAGGAGCCGTTTTTTAACTCATCTTTAAGGAGTTTATAAAGGTTATAGG